>JAGCGK010000144.1 GCA_017649645.1 Clostridiales bacterium
GGTACTCACGTTTCAGTTGTTCTTTTGGACCCGTATCAGGTGCTCAGATAGCTTTAGCCCAGTAGATATGATCTATGAACAAAGTACTGATCACTTTTGTTGTCCAATCCTGCTAATTAGGATTACTTCTTTACTTTTGCAGCCTTTGGCTTCTTAGCGCCGTACTTGGAACGAGCCTGCATACGGTTAGCAACGCCTGCTGTATCGAGTGTACCTCTTACGATGTGATAACGTACACCAGGAAGATCCTTAACACGTCCGCCTCTGATGAGTACAACGGAGTGCTCCTGCAGGTTGTGTCCGATACCCGGAATATAAGCTGTTACTTCATAGCCGTTTGTCAAACGTACACGAGCAACCTTACGAAGAGCCGAGTTAGGCTTCTTAGGTGTCGTTGTTTTAACAACCGTGCACACACCACGCTTTTGAGGAGAGAAACTGTCTGTTTCCTTCTTGTGGATCGTGTTCAAGCCGAAGAGCAATGCCGGTGAAGCAGACTTGTATGTCTTATCGTGTCTGCCGGACTTAACTAATTGATTGAACGTTGGCATCAATACTTCTCCTTTCGTTTTATTTTGCTTCTCGAAAAAACGCGCGCAAAAAATGGGCGCAGTTCTCCCGCGAGCAATTTATTCTATCACCTCAGGTATTTGTTGTAAACACCATTTTTCGAGGGTAGAATGGGAACTGATTTATTATACGGAGGTACTTTTATGAATTCAAACACTTCATACGATTCCATCGATTACGAGGAGATCCTGGAATCCCTTAAGTCCGATCTTGATGACGGCACACTAAAACCTGACGGCGATATCTGCGTCGTAAGGCATTCATCCTCCGTAAAGGTCGGCGGCAAGGACTTCTTCCCTGTCATGGACTACTTTTACATGAACCCTGTTTTAGATGACAAGCTCACAAAGATGACCATCCTTGAGGCTAAGCAGCTGCTTTTCAAGGCCAAGGAAGAGTTTGTGGACGATTTTTCGAAGAGCACCATAGACATAATAATCGGCGATCTTCAGGCATATACCAAGAACCGCTCGAAAAGAAACGAGAACTCCTGCTTCCTTCTGTTTACCAAGGAAGACAGACTTCCGATAATGCTCTTTTTCGAGGAGGAGGCTCCGAAAGAAGAGATCTTCCGGTCAAAGGTGTCGGACATACTGGATGAGATAACGACATGTTTCGGAGAAAAATGATACAAAAAACATATTTTTCTGACTATACAACCAATGAGGATTTGAATATACTCATATAGGTGAAATAATGTTTATTATTAAAATAACTATATTATAAGGAGCGTGACTTTATGAAAGTTAACATTACCGAGACGGTACTTCGTGACGCTAACCAGTCATTGATCGCTACACGTTTGCCGTTCTCAGACTTCGAAGGCATCCTCGAGACTTTGGACAATGCCGGCTACTACTCACTCGAGTGCTGGGGCGGCGCTACATTCGATTCCTGCCTTCGCTATTTGAACGAGGATCCGTGGGAGAGACTTCGTAAGATCAAGGCCAAGTGCCCTAAGACACCTCTCCAGATGCTCTTGAGAGGACAGAACATCCTCGGTTACAAGCACTATCCGGATGACGTAGTAAGACTCTTCGTCAGAAAATCCGCAGAGAACGGAATGGACATCTTCCGTATCTTCGATGCTTTGAACGACTTCAGAAATATCCAGGTCGCAGTAGATGAAGTACTTAAGTGCGGTAAGCACGCTCAGGGCTGTATCTGCTACACGACAAGCCCTGTACACACTCTCGAGAAGTATGCCCAGATGGGTAAGGAACTCGAGGATATGGGTGTTAACTCCATCTGTATCAAGGATATGGCAGGTATCATGGGACCGGACGAAGCTTATAAGCTCATCAAGGCTTTGAAGTCTTCAACTAAGCTTCCTGTATTCCTCCACACACATGCAACAACAGGCCTCGGCCCAATGACATATCTTAAGGCTGTTGAGGCTGGCTGCGACGGTATCGACACAGCTATCTCACAGTTCTCAGGCGGTACGGCTCAGCCTGCTACAGAGACAATGAAGTATGCTCTCGAGCAGCTCGGATACGAGACAACACTCGATTCCAAGAAGCTCAAGGAGATCAACGACTTCTTTGCTCCTGTTAAGGCTAAGTTCCTCGAGTCCGGCGGACTTGATCCGTACGTAATGGGCACAAAGACAGATGCTCTCGTATATCAGGTACCAGGCGGAATGCTCTCTAACCTCGTAGCTCAGCTCAAGGCTCAGAACGCATATGACAGACTCGACGAGGTTCTCGCAGAAGTTCCGAACGTAAGAAAAGACTTGGGTTACCCGCCGCTCGTAACACCTATCAGCCAGATGGTCGGTGTTCAGGCTACAGCTAACGTACTCGCAGGTGAGCGTTATAAGAACGTTTCCAAGGAAGTTAAGGCTTACCTCAAGGGTGAGTACGGTAAGGCTCCGGGCGAAGTTAACCAGGATCTCGTTAAGAAGGTCTGGGGTGACGAAGAGATCATCACATGCCGTTTCGCTGATACACTCAAGCCTCAGTTCGAAGATGCCAAGAAGGAACTCGGCAAGATCGCAAGATCTGATGAGGACGTTCTTTCATGGATCGCATTCCCAACAAATGCAGAGAAGTTCTTCGAATATCGTGAGGAACAGGAATCCAATACTGTTAACTACACAATCGAGAAGAAGGAGGACTAAGATAAATGACTAACTATGCTGTTTATCTGCTCACAGGTTCCGATCAGGCAACTGTTCCTGAGGCACTTGCTGTAGCCGGATTTACCATTGCTGTCGTTTTCGGTGTCCTTTTGCTCATCTGTGTTGCGATCAAGATCTTCTCATTCATCATCGGCGGTATCGAGAAGGCAACTTCCAAGAAGGAAGAGCCTGTTGCTGATACTAAGCCTGCTGCTACTGAAGCAGCTGCAGCTCCTGTTGCCGAGGAAGAGTTCTCTTCCGGAAGCCTTAAGCTTAAGGGCTGCGATGAGAAGACAGCTGCTATGATCATGGCTATCGTAAGCGACAATACGGGCATTCCTCTTTCTGAGCTCGTATTCAAATCCATCACTCTCGTAGAGAACAAGTAAAGGAGATACCTCAAATGATCTATAAAGTTACAATCAACGATAAAGAATATGAGGTTGAGGTAGAGAAGGGCAAAGCTAATCTTCTTAAGACCACAACCGTTACGGCAGCTCCTGCTCCTGTTGCCGCAGCTCCTGTTGCTGCCGCACCTGCAGCCGCTGCTCCAGCTGCAGCTCCTGCTGCTACAGCTCAGGCAGGTACAACTCCTGTTACAGCACCAATGCCGGGCACTATCCTTAACGTTAAGGTTGCTGTCGGCGCAAAAGTAAACGAAGGCGACCTCGTTTGCATCCTCGAAGCTATGAAAATGGAGAACGAGATCTACGCACCATGTTCCGGTACGGTAGCTCAGGTCCTCACATCCAAGGGTGCTTCCGTAAACACAGGCGACGTCCTCTTAAGTATTTCTTGATAGGAGGCCTTAAAAGTGTTTATTGATGCATTAATGAACTTGTGGCAGTCATCCGGATTCGCTAACATCGACATCCGTAATGCCATCATGCTCGTTCTTTCCTTCGTGCTCATCTATTTGGCAGTCGGAAAGAAGTTCGAGCCGTTGCTCCTGCTTCCGATCGCATTCGGTATGCTCTTGAGCAACCTTCCTCTCGCTGATCTTTATCACCCTGAGATCTTCTCCGGCGGACACATCCACTGGGAACTCCTCGGTACAGGTAAGGAAGCGGGAATGGACGGCAGTATTAGCGTAGGACTTCTTGACTTCATCTATCTTGGAGTTAAGCTCTCGATCTTCCCTTGTCTCATCTTTATGGCAGTCGGTGCCATGACAGACTTCGGACCATTGATCGCTCGTCCTTCCTCACTCTTCATGGGTGCAGGCGCTCAGTTCGGTATCTCATTTGCTTTCGTTGTAGCTTCCCTCCTTGGCTTTACAGCTAACCAGGCAGCTTCCATCGCTATCATCGGTGGTGCAGACGGCCCTACGGCTATCTTCCTTACAACTAAGCTTGCTCCTGAGATCCTTCCTGCTATCGCTATCGCAGCTTATTCATACATGGCGCTGATCCCGATGATCCAGCCGCCGCTTATGAAGCTCCTTACAACCAAGAAGCAGCGTGAAGTTAAGATGGAACAGTTAAGAACTGTATCAAAGGTAGAGAAGATCTGCTTCCCTATCATCGTTACAGTTATCTGTACTCTCCTTCTCCCTTCTGTAGGTCCTCTTCTCGGAATGCTCATGCTCGGTAACCTCTTCCGTGAGTCCGGCGTAACAGAGCGTCTCTCCGACACAGCACAGAATGCTCTTTGTAACATCGTAACGATCTTCTTGGGTGTTACGGTCGGTGCTACAGCTCAGGGTGCTAACTTCCTTAAGTTCGATACTATCAAGATCATCATCTTGGGTCTTATCGCTTTCGCATTCTCCACTATCGGTGGTCTTCTCATCGGTCAGATCATGTATGCGGTTTCAGGCGGAAAGATCAACCCACTCATCGGTTCAGCCGGTGTATCCGCTGTTCCAATGGCAGCACGTGTTGCCAATAAGGAAGGTCAGAAGGCTAATCCTTCCAACTTCCTGCTGATGCACGCTATGGGTCCAAACGTAGCAGGTGTTATCGGTTCTGCAGTTGCCGCAGGTGTTCTCTTGAGCCTCTTCGGTAAGTAATAACTAAAGTCACGTATATTACAACATAACAGAGGTTGTCTCACGAATATTGAGACAACCTCTGTTTTTTGTGTTCTTTCGGATACATCTCCGATGTAATGTCCTTTTCGAAAAAGATAACCGGCCTCTTTTCCGCCCAATAAAAAACAGGTCCTTGTAAAGACCTGTTTTATCTTCAAGGCTATTCGCCCCTTTTAGTATTTCTCTTTATGCTTCAGGATCAAGGTTAAACAGATAACCGATGAAATCATTCTGTGTCTTCATCTCGCCCGTATTGTATCCGAAAACAACATAGTAATCGTGATCTTCGGAAAGGCCCAGTTTTCTTACTGTATCGATCCTGAGCTTTAAGCCTACCGGAACATCCTCTGCTCCGTAGTATATCTCATCATCTTCAAAGTACTTGTTGATATCGATAAGTGAATTAAGATCCGTGAAATAGTCATCTCTTGTGTAGTTGTACATCGCATCATCGCGAATGAGAAGGTATGAGAATGTTCCTGTAGCCATCTGAGCGCGAAGCGATATATCAAGATAACGCTCCTCGAAATCGATATCAGACTTAAAATCCAGATTTGTATCGGACAACAGCGCTGTTCTCTGCTTTGTCGTATAGCCGAGGCTCTCGATAAAATCGTCAGTCATATACTTTCTTCCGGCATCAGAGACCTGACAGTTGATCATACCGCCCTTGAGGATGATCTTGTGGTTAATATATATGTCATGGCCAAACCATGATACACCGACTATGAAAACAAGAAGAAGGATAACTATAGGAAGATAGTACTGAACGAAGTAACCGATCTTCTGCTTAGTGGTAAGTCCCTTAAGCTTCTTCTTTTCCGTTCTGATGAACTTGGTAAGCTTATTTCCCTTTATCTCTTCTTCAGGCTCTCTTTCCGTATCGATCTCCATTTCCTTATGAAGTTCCTTTACGGCCTGAGCATGAGATACTTCTTCCATGATCGAAGCGTTAGCAGGTACAGGAGCTATTTCCGTTTCCGGGATCTCCTCCTCTTTTACCTCTTCTACTACTTCTTCAGTTTCTTCTGCTTCTTCTATATTCTCCTTTTCGCTTTCTTCCTCTTCTTCACCTTCCTTTTGCTTCATCTCAAGACGATTAAACGCCTTTATATAGATAAGGCAGAGGAAGTACATGGATGTAAGGGTACAGAACGCATAAAGGAGCGGGAACCATCTGGCATACCAAATACATGCGATAACGGATCCGAGCATGAACAAAGAAACGAGTGCGAGCGGAATGAACCTGGTTATGGAAAGTATAAGTGCAGCCTTGAAGTACTCCATCATCTTCATCTCATATCTTGCGATAAGAGGAAAGATCGACAATGTAATGAGCCACACGAACGCACTGATAAAGATAACGAGGAATCTGTACACGAAAGGAGTCGTTCCCCAACCGCTTTGTATGATCCATCTCCAGTCGATGACTATAAGGAATATAGCCATACCCAAAACAAGCCAAGCTATCGTAGCCGGCTTAAAGTTCTTCTTCAACGCCTTGAAGTAAGGAACAAAGACACCGTTGTCCTCATCCTTAACAACCTTCATTGCTACACTGAAATTAGCAGTAACGGCAGCACCGATAGTCACTATCGGGATACTGCAGATAATGGTAAGTATATTCAGAACAAGAATGTCCGCGATCTTACTTATAAGTCGCATGACAGGACTGTCAGGCTTCAAAAAATTCATTCATTCACACCTCAGATATGTTTTAAACTCAGAATACGATCTTTACGGAATCGATCTTGTCATCGATCGTAAACTTCGCTGTTTTTTCTCCATATGTAATTATATATTCTCCCTTAAAACCTTCAACCGTTACAGCGCCGTCAGAATCGGTAACAATTTCCTCGTTTGTGCTTAACTCTTTGTGAATAAGCTCCTTCATCATAACATACGAAGGCTTGATGGAATTGTCGGTTCTAAGGAAACCCGAAGGAGCCTTAAGCCACGCACCGTCCGTAAAATCCCATGTCGTGATCGCCTCGACCAGAGGACACTCGAACAAAGTCGTGTACATCTCCTTCATGTTGTTCTTCTGAACTTCCTCGAGTTCAGGAGTCGACGGCCACTCATCCACCTGCCAGTCATTCAGGTCGACGATATACTCAGGGATCGCCGTTCCGGAAACCAACGTATTCTCTGTAAAGTGGATCGGAAGTCCGAATCTTGAGAATCTCTCCAGAACATCCAGGATCTTTTCCTTGCCCCAATAACCCTGATGCTGATGGGACTGAATTCCGATAGCCGAGACTTCCACGCCCGCATCAAGGATCCTTTCCAGAAGATCCTCATACTTAGGTGACGTATTGAAGTCATTTATAAGGAGCGTCGCATCCTTATTATTCTTTCTTGCCTCATCGAAAACTCTCTTAACCAGACCAACCTGTCCGTACTCATTACAAAGTCTCGTAACAGCATTATCATACTTATCGAAAACAGGCATGATGACTACTTCATTGATCACATCCCACATATCGATGAGACCTTTAAATCCTGCTACTTCCCTGTCGATCCTCTGAAGCTGCTTTTCCATGATCGTCTGATTGTCATATTTCATGAGCCACGGAGCACATTCCGTGTGCCAGCAAAGCGGGTGACCTTTCACCGTCACATTCTTTTCCTTAAGGAACTTCGCAGTTCTCATAAGCTGCTCGGTATGAGGATTTCCTTCCTCAGGCTCAAACTGGCCCCAGTAGAAAGGCAGTGTTGCATAGTTAAAGACATCAAGCCACTTATTTGTTCGATCTTCAAAAAACTTCTTCTGCTCTTCGTCTTCGGCATTCATGTACCTGTTGATGTCAAAAGCACCGCATCCGAACAAGAACTTGTGCTTCTGAAGATCAATATGCATCTTCTCGTTGCCAATAGTGTTGCCGTTTGTATCTTCAATAATAAGTCTGACTTTTGACTTTCTGTTTCCGGGAATATCCATATTGACCTCCTGATAATTGTTTCAATGTTTAGGAAAGCCTGCCTTGAAGATCAAGGCAGGCTTTCAGAGATTTTATAAAGTGTGTATGATAATTACTCTTTAACACCACCGATTGTAAGACCTGTAACGAAGTATCTCTGAAGGAATGGATACAAACAGATGATAGGTGCGATGGTAACGATCGTAGCAGCAGATCTGACAGTGATCGGAACTACGGTAGCAACAGACTCACGTGTATGAGAAGCAGCTCCGCCTCCGCCCTGGCCCTGGTTTGCTACAGAGTCCAAGAGTTTCATCAACTCGTACTGGAGTGTTGTATACTGAGTATTCATTCTGTTATAGAGCATAGCATCGAACCAGGAGTTCCAATGATATACAGCTACGAACAAAGCGATTGTAGCGTAAACCGGCTTACAAAGCGGTGAGATGATTCTCAAGAAGACTGTCATGTAACCAGCACCTTCGAGCTGAGCAGATTCTTCAAGGGAATCAGGGATACCAGCCATGTATGTTCTCATAACCATTACGTTGAATGCACTTACGAGACCAGGGATTACGTATACCCAGAATGTACCTGTGAGGTGGAGGGATCTGAAAAGAACCATTGTAGGGATCAAACCACCGTTAGCGTACATTGTGATGATCCAGAAAAGTGAGAGTCCTGACTTAAAGAGGAACTTCTTACGGCTCAAGATGAATGAGAGCAAAGCGTTAGCTGCAAGAGATGCGAGTGTACCGATAATTGTTCTCAATACTGTGATCTTTGCACCGGTCAAGATACCTTCTTTGTGCAAAACGGTCTTGTAGCTCTTAAGAGAGAATACACGAGGCAAGAGGTGGATACCGCCTCTTACGGCGTCAGAACCGTCATTAAATGAATAAGCTAATGTGTTTAATACCGGATAGAGAGTTACTACTGCGAACAATACCATGAAAAGAGTATTGAAGATAGTAAAGACCAGATCCTCCGGCGCCATCTTTCTCTTGATAGGCTTACCTGTACTAATTGCCATTTTCTACTTCCCTCCTTAGAACAGACGCTCATCGCCTGTCTTCTTGGCGATCATGTTACCGCCAACGATCAAGACAAGGGAAACCGCGGTTTTAAAGATACCGGCAGCGGTACCAAGTGAGAAGTCCATGTTTCTACCGTTGATAGCCCAGTCGAGGACGTAGATATCGATTGTTCTGGAAACGCTCTGTACAAGACCATTACCCAAGATGTACTGGAGCTCGAAACCTGCGTTAAGAACGTTACCGATGTTCATCAACAAGAGAATCATGATTGTAGGACGGATGGAAGGAAGTGTTACATACCACATCTTCTGGAAACGTCCTGCACCATCGATGGAAGCTGACTCATAGAGAGCCGGGTCGATGGAAGTAATAGCTGCGAGATAGATGATCGCATTCCAACCTGTCTCTTTCCAAAGGTTAGTGATTACAACAATCGGCCAGAAAGCCGGCTTACTACCAAGGAACAAGAAAGGTTTATCTAAAATACCGAACTTTGTGAGAAGCTCGTTAATAATTCCTGTAGAAGAAAGTGTATCTGAAACGATACCACAAACAACGATCCATGAAAGGAAGTGAGGCAAATAAGAGATTGTCTGAACCAACTTTTTGCCCATAATGTTTTTGATCTCATTGAGCAAGATCGCAAATGCAATTGCCATGACTGTACTGAAGATAAGGATCAGCGCACCCATGCAGAATGTGTTTCTGATAACCTGTAAGAACTTGTCATCAGAGAACAAGAACTTAAACTTATCAAGTCCTACAAACTTAGAACCGAAAATACCTGTCTTATACTTATAGTTCTGGAAAGCCATAATCCATCCAGCAAGTGGCAGGTAATTGAAGATTACGCCGTAAATAACATAGAGAACTGCAATGACTACGAGTATCCACTGACGTTTGAATTCTTTCG
The DNA here is from genome assembly GCA_017649645.1 of Clostridiales bacterium. Taxonomy (GTDB): domain Bacteria; phylum Bacillota; class Clostridia; order Saccharofermentanales; family Saccharofermentanaceae; genus Saccharofermentans. Next base: position 9,596 of record JAGCGK010000144.1, read on the forward strand.
CGGTGAACTCAACACCATTACTCGCCTTCTTTTTACGACGACTAGAAGTAGACGAAAGACTCATGCTTAACCATTCCCCCTTAAAAATAGTGGCAACCACAGCATCTACCGTGGTTGCCACCACATTACTTAACTATTGCCATTTTCATGGACTTTTCAATAAGTGATATTAGCCCTCGTAGCCGTTCTGTCTAGCTGTCTCAAGTCTAGCATCAACCTCTGCCTGTGCCTCTGCGAGGAAGTCCTCTGGCTTACACTCAGCATATGCTGCAAGGTAAGAGTTCCAATCAGATTCGAAGTTGTTAGACATAACGATCTTAGGAAGCCACTCGTGCTTAACTTCACCCATCTTCTGCCAAGCGATACCACCGTCAGTGTCGTTGCTGAGGTTGTTTGACCAAGACCAGAGTGGGTACCATGGGTACTGTCCGCAATCAGGTGAACCGATCATGTCAGCATATGTAGCAGCGCCGTAAGCCTGGAAGCACTTAGCGAGAGGCTCAGCGAGACCTGCATAGAACTCAGATGTCTGCTCAGAAGGCATCATAGCGTTCTTACCATCACGGCTGATTCCGAGCCACTGTGGGCAGTAGGAATAAGAACAGATGTGGTTAGCCTTGTAATCGTCATCTTTCCAGAGCTGTCTCATTTCTTCTGTTCTGTAGTAGAGACCATCGTCACCAACGAGGTAGTCTACACCTTCGATACCCCAGAAACGGAGATCGTGAACATCCTGCTCGAGAACGTCGCTCAAGAACTTGAATGCGAGGTTAGGGTCTGGACAAGAAGTTGTAACAGCTACACCAGAAGACTGGTTGAGCTCGTCACCGTAAGAGTGCCACTGGTTCTCCATACCAGCCTCGATTGTAAGACCGAGAGGTACATAGTCACATCCGAGTTCGTCAAGACGTCCGCCGTCAAGGCTGTCGAGATTCTGTGCGAATGGACCCATAAGGCTGTATGCGAAGTCCCAATACTGGTCACACAAACCGAGTACACGGCCTGTAGAAAGCATAGAGATGTAGTCATCGTAGGACTGTGTAGCGAAGTCAGGGTTGATAGATCCCTTCTTCCACTCTTCGTTCAACTTCTGGAAATACTTCTTAGCTGTATCTGTTGTGTTGTAGTCAACAACTACAGGGTTAGCAGGATCGTCAACGTTAACGATACAGCAACCATCGTTCGGATAACCATCCAAGAACATCGGAGGGTTCTCAAGACAGAAATACTTCCAACCATCTGTAAGAGCTGTGTAAGCAATGAGAGGTGTCTCACCGTCCGGCATTGTCTTATACTTCTCTACATAGTTGTCAAGAAGCTCGAAGTACTCATCCAATGTCTGTACTGTTGGATAACCAGCATCCTCAAGTACACGAACCTGGATCCAGAAAGCCTCACCGTTGTGGCCTGTTGATGTATCGATTCCCTTATAGTGGTTACCGAATACGTTAGCCCAATAGATGTGACCATCTTCCATACGGAACTTATCCCATTCCTCGTCTGTATACATTTCCTTGAGGTTTGGATACATATCGAGATAAGGATCCCATGCTACAAGCAAATCATTCTCCCAGAGTGTAACGGAACCGTCACCACCATCGATCAAGTCAGGGAGCTCACCGGAAGCGATGATAGCACCGATAGCCTCACCAGCCTGCTGACCTGTAAGCCATGTCTCCTTGAGACGAACACCTGTCTTCTCAGCGATCAATTCCTGGATCTCGTTTCCGCTGTTGATCTCTGTACCAGCCATAGCTGCGAACATCTTCATGTCAAGAATAGCTTCCTGAGAGTAGATAGCTTCGCCGCTCTCGTTTGTTGTGTCTGGCGCAGCAGCTGTACCTGCTGTAGTGTCTGTACCGTTCTTATCAGTACAAGCAGCAAGAGCAGAAACTGCCATCATTGAAGCCATAACAACTGCAAATAACTTCTTTTTCATTTAAAGCCTCCTCATTATATTTACTGCTGGCGCAGTATATTGGTACCTAAATTATAAAATAGGTAGAATTGTGGCAACACCCTATGAACTCTTACATAAATACAGACAAATTCTACATAACAATAATATAATTTGTCAGTTTTTTTTGGGCAGTTTGCAACGAAACGTTTCACGAATCAACGGTTTGTTTTGCGGTACTTAGACGGCGTACAGCCCTTTATTTCAATGAATTTGCGGATAAAGTAGTCCGTATCCTTATAGCCTACATCCTCTGCTATCTGGTTTATCTTCTTCTCTGTATTGATAACCTGCTTGGCTGCTTCCTTGATCCTATAATTTGTCAGGTAGTTTTTGAAACTCATCCCGTATTTTTTACGGAAAACCTGGCCTAAGTACGAACTGTTGATATGATATTTGTCCCCCAGATAACGAAGGGAGATGTTTTCCGCGAAGTGATCCTTGATCTCATTCTCGACATCTGCCAGGATTCCGCGGGAAACGCTTTTTCGAAGTTCGGAAAGATAATTGGCATACTCTTTGGCGAATCGCTTCATATGCTGATTACTTCCTCGGTTCAATGTGCTCTCGAAAGAGTGCTCGGAAATATACTGGACGATCTCTTCCTGGTTGATACTGTCATCCTGCTCGCTTGCCAGATGAATGAGCTGGAAGAGAAGATAGTTGATGTTAAGGTCGACGGTGCTGCCCGAGTTATCTCCGGAACTCATCTCGACGAAGAGACGGTCGATCTCGGAGTCGATCTTCTCGGTGTCATTGTTTTCGATAGAGGCAATGACATCATCGATGGTGTTCTTACAAAGGACGATGCCGTTCTGGCCTACCTGTACTTCATCCTCATAAAGATAGATCTTCTTCTGGTTATGGAAACCCTTGATACTGTTAAGTCTGCTGCAGGAACTGTAGGACTTTGACAGGGCTGCGATGCTCGGGACCTTCTTGCCGCAGAGCATTCTTACAGGTTTTGTCATGATGACTTCGATCTTTCTGAGCATGAGGTTCAGGAACTCTTCCTCGGAGAGGTCACGCCTGGTCGCCATGTTGTCGCAGTATATAAAACCTATATCATAATTATCTTCATCATAAGATACATCGAAAATGAAATGGTTGGCGTTCTCCTTGAGGACTTCCCTGCAGGCATTATAGAGCTGCCTTTGGACAAGTCGCATGTCGTAGTCGTCGGAATCGGTCGCTTCGGAATTCTCGTATTCGTCGGCAAGCTCGATATCGATGAACCTGACGCCGCCCGTGATCTGCATGTGGTTATTTACATATTCCAGGTCGTCATCGCCGTACTTTCCCTTGAGAAGGGCGATGACATTCGATGCGAGGTAAGCATCCGCCATCTTTTCCTGGTTCTCTTTTAATATTATAGATTCCTTATTAAGATTGGATACTTTTCGAAGAAGGGTAATGAGCTCCTCCTTGTTGACAGGCTTAAGGATGTAGTCGAAGCAGTTATTGCGGATCGCTTTCTGCATATACGAGAAATCATCGTAGCCTGTGAGGATAACGAACTTCGCATCGGAGATGTTCTCCCTGGTGATCGCATCAAGAAGTTCAATACCAGTCATGTTCGGCATCTGGATATCGGAAATGATGAGATCGACCTGATTTTCCTTAAGATAGTTGTAAGCATCCTTACCGTTAGTCATAACGGCTGCGATCTCGTAGCCTTCGCTCTCCCAGTTGACCAGGACCTGAAGTCCCTGAAGGATATACGGCTCATCATCAATCAACATTACTTTCAGCATTTGAATTAACCCCTCTTTGTTATGTTTTCGATCGGTATCTTTATTACTACCGCCATGCCAACGCCTTGCTCGCTATCCACATAAAACTTTGCCTTATCATCAAACATCATCTTCATTCTCAAACATGCGTTGAGGATTCCGACGTGTCTAACCTTTTTGATCGTGTCGATCGTGACGGAATTCATCCTCTTGGCAAGTTTCAGAACTTCAGATTCGCTCATTCCGTCACCGGTATCTTCTACTTCTATATATAGATATTCATTATCTTTATCATGATAGACCCTTACAAAGATCCAGCCCTGGGATGACTTGGACTCGATGCCGTGAACACAGGCATTCTCTACAAATGTAACCAGAGTAAGCTTAGGGATAAGATAGTCCTCACATCCTTCAGCGATATCGATATCAAATGTGAGACGGTCTCCGAATCGGTAGCTCTGGAGCTGGAGATAGGCCTTGATGAACTCGGTCTCTTCGCCGACCGTAACGGAGTCGTGCTGCCAGTCAACGTTCTGGCGCTCCATGACCGCGAGTTTTTCCACCATCTCCGCTGTCTCGTCTTCGCCCTTGAGGATACTGTGCATTCGGATGCTCTCGAGAGCGTTAAAAAGGAAGTGCGGATTGATCTGACTCTGAAGTGCCAAAAGCTCGGCGTTCTTACGGGCGATGTGGTTCTGCTGGTCTTTGAGTTTTTCCTTATAGATGGTGTTGGTAAGCTCGTTATTGAGTCTTACCATGTTGTTGTAGTTTATCATGAGAGATGCTATCTCGTCATTGCCGTCGATGTCCTCGATGGTCCTGAAGGTCTGGGATCTGTTGCCGACGAAGGCATCCTGGAGCTGGTTGATCCTTCGAAGGATAGAGTTTTCGATAAGCTTCATGACAAGAAGAGGAAGGATGAGCGTCAGGAGTATCAAAGGAAACAGGAATCTGGAATTGTTCCTGATGACGGAAAGGACCATAACCTCGTCGCTGAAGACATAGATCTTGAATTCGGTCGAGTTGAGCTTACACTCCTTAACGGTCATATTCCTTCCGCGCTCTATACGGTCTTTGATGTCGGTATAGATGATATTGTCTCCCTGATTGGAGATAGGGATGTATTTGTTAGTTACGACATAGATCGCATCGCCGCTGCTGGTCGGGATACCGTCGAGAGAATTCATCATGCTGCTGTAGGTGTTGGTGATGGTGATTATCTTCTCTATGGAAGATTTGTTCTCGGTCATCCTCTTGATGTACATGAATTTCTTCTGATCGAGAAAACGCTCTGTACGGTCATAGAAAACGAGCGTAGCTTCATCCGTATCAAGTGCGATGAACCTCTTATACCATTCTTCGTTCTCTGCGGAACTCAAAGGTCTGAATTTACCGCCGTTCAGGATAGTCGGGTTATCGGCAAATATAACGACCCTGTCGCTTCGAAGACCGGAAAAAGACTCGAAGAAAGAGTCGGAAACATTCTCCCTGTATGCGCTGTAGAAATCGTACGGAGAAGCATAACTCTTATCAAGAAAACGGTTGATTCCCTTGTTTCGGTCGATGGCGCTCGCGAACGCGAAGTCATAGTTCCAGGCACTGTAGATAACCGAATCATAAACGGCCTGCGCTTCCGCTTCCCTTACGTGTCTCGCGTTACTTGTCTCTTCGTTATAGAGAGCACGGAGGATGAAGCCGTCAGTAAGTATGAGAGGAAAGATAATACAGACAACGTAAATCACCATGAACTTGGTATTCAGGTTCATGCTGTTAAGGATGCTGCTTGTCTTGGTTTTTCTCACTTTATGCCCCTCATACGCGAAAAAAAGTCTTTATTATTATATATAGAGACCCGAACCGATTGCAAATCTCCGGCTTTAACGGGTAAAAAACTGATCCCCTTTTTCGAAAAGGAGATCAGTCTGTTAAATCATTTATAACGTATCAATTCTGTCCGTAGTAAGCATTAGCTCCATGCTTTCTGAAGTAGTGCTTATCCTGGATATTCTGAGGAGCAGGCTTAACGTCCTTGTTGATGATCTCGGTCCTGAAAGCCATCTTTGCTACTTCCTCGAGAACAACTGCGTTATGAACAGCCTCGTGACCGTCCTTTCCCCATGTGAACGGTCCGTGGTTAGTGCAAAGAACACCCGGAACTGCCTCATAGTCGATGCCGCGCTTGTCGAATTCCTCACCGATGATGACACCCGTGTTAAGCTCGTACTCGCCTTCGATCTCCTCTGTCGTGAGAGATCTGGCACAAGGGATATTTCCGTAGAAATAGTCAGCGTGTGTGGTTCCGTAGCAAGGAACGTCACGGCCTGCCTGAGCCCATGAAGTAGCGAATGAAGAATGCGTATGTACAACGCCTCCGATCTTCGGGAACTTCTTATAAAGATAGATGTGTGTCGGAGCATCGGATGAAGGCTTCATGGAACCTTCGACCCTGTTTCCGTCAAGATCCAGAACGACCATATCCTCAGGCTTCATCGTCTCATAAGGAACGCCGCTCGGCTTAATGACTACAAGTCCCTTCTCCCTGTCGATCTCACTTACGTTACCCCATGTAAAAGTAACGAGTCCGAACTTAGGAAGAAGCATATTTGCTTCATATACTCTTTGCTTGATATCTTCCAGCATAATTAACCTCACTTGATAAGTACTTCTGTTGCGCTCTTCTCAGTAGCAAGACCTGCAACATATCTTTCCATGAACTTGTCGAAGCCCTTAACGTCTTCGTCGGAAGCCATGAGTTCCGTTGCCTCTGCGCTCTTAAAGATCTCCTCTTCGAGGAAGCTCTCCAAAGTAGCGTAGGAATCCTTCTTAGCTGCATAAAGAGCAAGGACTGCGATACCCCATGCACCGCCCTCACCTGCTGTCGTCAAAAGACAGATCGGAGCTTTGATAGCTGCGGAACATACTGTCTGTCCTGCCTTAGGTGTCTTGAAGAAACCGCCGTGACCGAACATCTTCTTGATCTCGACCTTCTCCTCATCCGTAAGGATGTTCATGCCGATCTTCAAAGATGCGAGTGCGGAATAAAGCTGCATCCTCATGAAGTTAGGAAGCGTAAAGCTGTCCTCTGCAGATCTCATGAAAAGAGGACTTCCGTTCATAAATCCCGTAACAGGCTCGCCTGACAGATAGTTATAACCTACAAGTCCGCCGCAGTCCTTATCACCGTCCAAAGCGCATCCGTAGAGTTTACCGAAGATCTCGCCCTTATCGAAGTCTGCTCCCATGAGCTTACCGAACTCATCGAAAAGGTTAGCCCACGCGTTGATCTCTGAAGTACAGTTATTGCAGTGAACCATGGCAACCGGAGCACCTGACGGTGTAGTTACCATATCGATCTCTCTGTGAAGCTTAGACATTGCTTTCTTAAGTACGACCATGGCGAAAACTGAAGTTCCCGCTGAGATATTACCTGTCTCAGGAGCTACGGAATTTGTAGCGACCATGCCTGTTCCTGCGTCACCTTCCGGAGGACAAAGAAGGATACCCTCGTTAAGGTCGCCCTCCGTGTCAAGAAGCTTAGCGCCTGCTGCGGTAAGTGTTCCTGCGTTCTCACCTGCGTTTAATACCTTAGGAAGGATCCCCTTAAGATCCCACGGGAAGTTCTTATCCTTGATCATATCAGAAAAGATTCCGAGCATCCTTGAATCGTAGTCGATAGTATTCGAATCGATCGGGAACATACCTGATGCGTCACCTACGCCCAGAGCCTTAACGCCTGTGAGCTTGTAGTGAACGTAACCTGCGAGAGTAGTAAGGAATGAGATATCCTTAACGTGCTCTTCACCGTTCAATATAGCCTGGTAAAGATGTGAGATGCTCCATCTCTGAGGAATGTTGAAATCAAAAGCTTCTGTAAGCTTATCTGCTGCTTCCTCAGTAATAGTGTTTCTCCATGTCCTGAACGGAACGAGAAGTTCGTCATTTGAGTTAAGAGCGATGTAGCCGTGCATCATCGCGGAGAAACCGATAGCCGCAAAGGACTTAAGAGTAACATCATACTTAGCCTTTACGTTGTCCTTGAGATTTTTGTAAGCGTCCTGAAGTCCGCCCCAGATAGCATCCTCGGAATATGTCCAGATGCCGTCCTTAAGATCGTTCTCCCACATGTGGTCGCCGAATTCGATCGGGTTGCCGTTCATGTCAGCAAGAACCGCTTTGATCCTTGTGGAACCGAATTCGATTCCGAGTACGCATTTGCCTTCAGCAAGAAGATTTTTGTAGTCCATATTGATCACCATTTGTTATACGGGCATCTGCCCTTTTTAAGTGCTGCTCTTATCTCGACAAAGCATCCGCAAGCGAGACAAGTTCCTTCATTTAGTTTCTCACATTCTCTGCAGATTTCCAGTCTTTTCGAGCAGGAAGGATCATCAACAAGGTCTTCTTTTGGCAAAGCCTTAAGACCTTCCACGATCAAAGCCTCATACTGCTCTTTGCTGATGTCGCTTAAAAGGCATCTTCTGCAGATCTTGCCCATGTCAGATCTCTACTTCGATGTGCATTACGCTTGAAGCAGGCATAGTAAACTTGATCTTGTCTCCCTCAAAGCTTATATTCTCGAAAACTTTCTCCTCAACTACATTCGGGTCATCAAATGTGTTGTGATCATCCATCTTACCTGCGACGATCGAAGCATTAACGGACTTAATAGTCTCACCCATAAGGCAGCTCTCAAGATCATAGGAATCTGTGCATGAGAGGTTACCCAATGTGATGTGGATCTTGCCGTCCTTAGACTTGGAAACAGACTCGGTAAGATTAGGAACCATGTACTGTTCCTCAAGACCGATCTTATCTGTATTAACGGAGCTCTCGAGAAGTTCGCCGTCCTGATGGTAGCTGTACATCTTGAATACGTAATATGTTGGAGTCTTGATCATCTTGTCGCCTTCAGTAAGGATAACTGCCTGAAGAACGTTAACAAGCTGAGCGATGTTAGCCATCTTGACTCTCTTACAGTGCTTGTTGAAGATGTTGAGATTGATAGCTGCGATCAAAGCATCTCTGATCGTATTCTGCTGATACAAAAATCCCGGATTCGTTCCTTCCTCAACGTCGTACCATGTACCCCACTCATCGACCATGAGACCGATCTTACACTCAGGATCGTATCTGTCCATGATAGCCGAATGCTTCTCGATGAATTCTTCCATGCAGAATGTCTTCGCAAGAGTCATGTACCACTCTTTGTCGTTAAAGCCTGTGGCACTTCCCTTCTTGTCCCAGTCATATGGAAGTGTGTAGTAATGGAGAGTAAGTCCGTCCATGTAACCGAAGTTCTGCGGGAAAGATCCCTGCTGTCTGAAGCACTCGCGAAGCATTGTCTCAGTCCAGTTATAGTCCTTATCCGTAGGACCTACTGCGATCTTCTTGATCTTCTTATCAGGATTAAACTGCTTAACGAATGTCTGATAGTGTTTATAAAGATTAGCGTAGTACTCAGGTACCATGTTACCGCCGCATCCCCAGGTCTCGTTACCTACTGCAAAGTAGTCAACCGTCCACGGCTTTTCTCTTCCGTTCTTTCTTCGAAGGTCTGCCATAGGAGATACGCCGTCGAATGTCATGTACTCGACCCACTCGCTCATTTCCTGAACGGTACCGCTTCCTACGTTACCGTTAACGTATGTCTTACAGCCCAGCTGCTCGGCAAGTTCCATGAACTCGTGAGTACCGAAGGAGTTGTCTTCGGTAACACCGCCCCAGTTGGTGTTGATCATCTTCTTTCTCTGGTCCTTAGGACCGATTCCGTCTTTCCAATGATACTCATCGGCAAAGCATCCGCCCGGCCAACGAAGTACAGGGATCTTCATTTCTTTGAGAGCTTCGACTACGTCGTTACGCATACCGTTTGTGTTCGGGATCGAAGAGTTCTCGCCTACATAGACACCTTCGTAGATGCATCTGCCGAGATGCTCGGAAAAGTGACCCTGGATCTCAGGATTGATGTGCCCGAGTTCCTTGCCCGTGTTGATAAAGAGTTTGTACATAAGGTCCCCCTAATTAATTTCTTAGTTAAGTTGTAAGTTACAATAGGACAGGTCAAATTTCAATAAGGGCTTTTCAAGTGCTTAACTTTAACAGTTTTTTACCTAGAATTTGTCCCGTTGTATAACGATTTTATCTTGCTTAATATGAATTTAGATAATATTTTCCGGAAATGAGGATATCCAATGCTTAAGACAGTTGAAACTGTGAACGGTCTCGTTCGCGGTCTTTCAGGCAATAACACCAGGATCTCAGTCTTCAAGGGAATACCGTTCGCGGCACCGCCTGTCGGAGAGAATCGCTGGAAGGCTCCACAGCCTTGTAAAAAGTGGGACGGCGTATATGACGCCTTCGAATTTGCACCAATCTCAATGCAGGACCAGCCGGGTATCGGAACGGATATCTATTGCCGTGAGTGGCACGTAGATCCGGATATTCCGATGGACGAAGACTGTCTTTACCTGAACGTATGGACACCTGCCAAGACCAAGGAAGATAACCTTCCTGTATTGGTATGGTTCTTTGGCGGCGGATTCCAGTGGGGTTACACCGCAGAGATGGAATTCAACGGAGAGCAGCTCGCTAAGCGCGGCATCATCGTTGTAACGGTAAACTACAGACTCGGTGCATTCGGCTTTTTGCCTCACCCTGATCTTTTCAAGGAAAATCCTGATGCTCCGGCTAACTTCGGAAGCCTTGACCAGCAGGCAGGTATCAAATGGGTAAAAGAGAATATAAGAAACTTCGGCGGCAACCCTGACAATATCACTATCGCAGGTCAGTCAGCAGGCGGCGGAAGCGTTCTCAATCAGCTCGTTGCTAAATCCAGCATCGGACTTTATAACAGAGCAGTCATTATCTCAGGTATCATCCAGACTCCTTACATGAAGGATACCGTTATCTCACCAAGGACTGTTGATGATGCATGCTCATGGGGCGTTAAGTTCTTCGAGACTTTGGGTGTAAAGACTATCGAAGAAGCCCGTAAGATCGACGCCGTTACACTTAGA
>JAGCGK010000145.1 GCA_017649645.1 Clostridiales bacterium
CAGGGCTCGAACCTGTGACCCTCTGCTTGTAAGGCAGATGCTCTCCCAGCTGAGCTAAGCTTCCATGCCGTTGTTTTTACTGGGGCGCTCTCTCAAGCGCAAAGAGATTATAAAAGAACATTTCATGTTTGTCAACAAGATATTCAAATTACTTTTTCGGACACGCTCGTATGCCTTTTCAACACCTTAAACGGCATGCTATAATCATGCTGCTTGGGGTATTAGCGCAGTTGGGAGCGCATCACACTGGCAGTGTGGGGGTCACGGGTTCAAGTCCCGTATACTCCACCAACAAAAAAGACCGTGTCGTGTGACACGGTCTTTTATTATATCTCTAAGATCAATACTTGCTGTTCATGTATTTCTCAAGGAATTCCTGCTTACGCTCTTTTTTGCTTCTGGCGATGTAAGAGATCGTAAATATGATCAATACTACACCGTAGATAACTGCAGAGTATGGAATAACTGTCTTGATATCAACTGTTGTTGAATCAGCATCACCTGCAAGTGAATAGATAGTCGGGTTATTCTTGTTTACATAGATCTGAATAACAGCTCCCTTTTTGTAAGGAGAATTGTTATATGTTGCGTGAGATGTGGAAAGCGGAACATCAGACTTTTCCTTGTAAACGCTAAAGTCTCTTGTACTTGAATATGTCTGTCCCTTGTAGTTGAAGGAAACAGTAATAGTCTGAACAAAGTTGATAACGTACTTATCCTTGAAGAGTCCCCTCTCTTTGTCTTCAACAGCAACAGGAGCTGATGAGGAAGTAATAGTACCGTAAATAAGATCGTGATCAGCATGTGTAGTGAAACTGTTGATAAGAGCCCAAACACCGAATGTCATAGCTACAGCAAACACAGTGATAAGGAACACGGTCAACAGATATTTAAAGAACCTCTTCATAAAAGACCTCCAAAATGAAATAACACATCTATTTTATAACACAAAATATAAAAATAAAAATACAAAATTACAACATTTCTTGAAAAACAAAAAAACCGTCGTCTGATGCGGCGGTTTTTCTGCATAGAAAAGCTCCAGCGAACCAATCAACTCTACTTCCCGATTAACCACAATTCCTTTACTCGAGCCTCTGCCAGCCATAACGCCTAACCGATTGCCATTGCCTTCAACGTAACTCCCAAACAATGACCCCTTCTCACCGCTTAATAAGTCGTTACTCACTTCTTTGTTTATCGCCCCCGATTACTCGAAAGCTGTCATAAACTTAAACCGGCTACTCGGTTCGCACGATTAGGATGTACCGTTAGGTCTGTAGCTTCGAACTTCTCCTGTCGGCGGCGACCTCTCACACAACCGCGGATCAAACGTCCGAACGACTAAACTGTTACAACCTGCGACTTGCGGATAGCATCCCATCCCGTCAATCGCTGCTCGCTTCCAACTTCTAGGAAACCTATCTGTTGGCGACCGTGGTTCGAAAACTTAAGTGTTCTCGTATTCCCTGGAGCTATTTTCAGTATATTATCCCTACCCTTGTAACGCAATTGTAATGTTTTCCATAAATACAAAATAAGCCTTGTGCATTTTGCACACTTTTCACAAAAAGCACAAGGTTGTATAATGAATATGTTGTGAGATTGCATAAATAATTAGACTTTCAAAGTATAACGTTTTGTGCTTACACTTTCTCGATCTTTTTATTCCCTGTTTTTCCCTTTTTCTCGATAACGACCTTTAACAGCTGAAGGCCTGATATTACTGCAATTCCGATGATAAAGAAGATGATGCTGAATGTATGAAGATCCATCATCGGCTGAGGAGTATCAAGAGATTCCGGACCTCTGACGATAGCGTAGAGAGAACCGATCATGAGACCGATTACAAGGTAGATCGTCTGTGATCTGAATCTTGAAAGGCACTTTTTGAGGATGCCGACGATTCCGACCGCACCTGCGATAACACCGAATCCGAAGATAAAACAGATAGGCAGAGCCTTAAGATCAAAGGTAAGGACGGAGTGAACTGCGCCGATTACCGTTGTGTATACGCCAAAGATAAGAAGCAATGTTGAACCGGATATACCAGGAAGGACCATGGCACAGATCGCAAGAGCACCGCAGACAAAAAGATAGACGCCGCTTGCAACTGTCAGGTGGAACTCACCGCCTTCACCGTTGTTGAGCTTGGCTTTGAGGAGCGTGATCGCAACAACAAGTGCCGCGCCGATGAGAGTAAATACGAGATTATAGTACTTACCCTTAAGGCACTTCTTCTCTTCCATAACGATGATCGGGATCGCAGCAAGGACAAAGCCGAGGAACATCGAACTGATGAGATAGATATTTTTTTCGAAAAGGGAATTAAGGATAAGGATCGCGAGGACCATACCTGTTGCCCAGCCGATACCCACGCGAAGGAGGAAGAAGAATGCTTTTTTACGCTCTTCCTTTTTGCCCTTGAGGAGCAGCGAGATGGAGTTGATGAATTCGTCATAAAAGCCCATGATAAAGGCTATCGTTCCGCCTGATACGCCCGGAACACTGTCTGCAAGGGCCATCAGAAAGCCCCCGATAATTGTCATCATAGATATGAACCTCTTTTAAAATTCTTTTTCGTTCAAGTGATATTGTACAGGAACGGGCAATTTACGCAAAGGTGATAAATTGTAAGAAATTATATATAATACAGAAAACATTTCATCAAAGGTGAACATTATGATCTTCGAGAATATAAGAGAATTGATAGAGAATCTGGATCTGGGCAAGACAGTGTCCGAACTTCTGATAACAATGGCGAACATTGCGGTAATAACACTCATTTGTCTTTTGGTCTGCGCGGTGATCCTGATCGTTACCAAGATCATTTCCGCCAGCGCAAAGAGAAAATCTTTAAAAACGATCACCCAGTCAGCCAAGAATAACCATTTCACTTTATATCTTTGTCTGTTCTTTATTTCAGTCACCGTAAGCTCGTTTGCTTCCGCTTTTCCGAGAAATGAGGGCAGGATCCTGAAGATCACGAGTGTATTGATGATCCTCATCCTCATGCTCCTGGTTAATTCTATCATCGATATCATCGGTGACCTATATAGCACCAAGTCCATATCGAAAAAGCGCCCGATCAAGGGTCTTCTTCAGATCATCAAAGTGCTCGTTATCATCGTACTTACCATCATCATGGTATCTCTTCTCATCAATCAGAGTCCGCTCGTACTGATCGGAGGTATCGGTACGTTCACGGCGATCATTTCCATCGTGTTCAAGGATGCTCTCCTGGGACTTGTCGCAGGTGTTCAGATTACATCCGATGATCTTTTAAGGATCGGTGACTGGGTCGAGATCCCGTCAGAAAATGTGGAAGGAACCGTTCAGGATATCTCTCTTATATCAGTCAAGATACTGGCATTCGATAATACGCTTTATACGATCCCTGCTTATACTTTCCTGTCTGTTCCGTTCAGGAACTGGCATACGGCACTCAAGAGCAAGGCACGTCGAGTTTTCAGAGCCATGCCTCTTGATATCGATTCGATAAAGCCGTGCGAAGATGTTTCATCAGTATTGAAAAAATATGAGGAGTTCTCTGACCTTAAGGAAGCTCTCGACAAGAGAAGCGAGAAAACAGGTGAACTTACCAACTTAAGCGTTTTCCTGGAACTTCTTCCCAGGATCATCAAGAAGGATCCTAACGTTGTTCAGGATAAGCTCGTGATCTGTCAGGTCAACGACACAAAGAGCACCACAGGCGTACCTGTAGAGTTCTTCTTCTTTACCGATCTTACCGATTGGGAACACTATAGTATGATCTCTTCTTCAAAGGCAGAGCTTGCGTTGGCCCTGGCAAAAGAACTCGGCCTTAAGCCTTATCAGTCAAAGGTAAGCGTTAACGCTCCGAAGTGATGAGTCTGTCTCTTAACTTGTAAAGTTCCTGAACACTGTTTTCGAGAAAGAAATAGTGAAAGATATATGGAACGAGCAGGATCAAGAGCATGACCGCAAGTACCAGAGGGAAGAAATTTCCGACCATGAAAAATGACAGTACCGAGATGATCTCGAGTATCGCAAAGAGCACCGTGACGATCAGGTGTATAAGTCTCTCGTGCTGAAAATATAAGATCTTTGTTTCAAGCTCGTGAAGGACCTTGTCCTTGGTCTCCTGATCAGCCTTAGAAAGTTCGTTATCGAGAAACTTTTTAAGTTCGGACATATATTCGCTTATGTACTTTTTCATCTCACGATCACGCTCCTTTTCTCGAATCTGCCGTTAATATAGTTTACTACACTTCGCTTGTCTTTTGTCCATGACGGTTCAAGAAGGATCGATTTAGGACCGTCCCCTGTCAGGCGGTGGACGATCATTTCAGGCGGAAGGATCTTAAGAGCTTCATCAACAATGTCAAAGTACTCATCTCTTGAAAGCACCTTGATCTCACCTCTTCTCCACTCCTTCTCAAGTCCGGTTCCGGTAAGAACATAAAGGCACGTAAACTTGATCCCGTCACTTCCCATATCGACGACGTGCTTAACGCTTTGAAGCATCATCTCACGGGTCTCATCCTTAAGTCCGAAGATAAGATGAGTGATGACCTCGATGCCTTGAGACTTGAGCCTTCTTACGGCATCATCGTATTCTTCGGTATGGTAACATCTGTTGAACCATTCGGCCGTCTTCTCGTGTATTGTCTGAAGACCTAGTTCTACCATAACAGGTTTGATCCTATTCATTCTCGAAAACATTAGGATCATGTCATCGGGCAGACAATCAGGCCTTGTCGCGATCGACACTGCACAAATCATTGGGTGCAAAAACGCCTTCCTGATCTTCTCCTCGAGGAATGAAACCTCACAATATGTATTCGTGAAACTTTGAAAATACGCTATATACTTTGTCTCCGGAGAAACCTTAGCCGAGAGCTTTTCTATGGCGCTATTGATCTGTTCGATAACGTCATCTCCCTTGGTTGAGAATTCTCCCGATCCTCCGAGACTGCAAAAAATACAACCGCCCAAGCCCTTCGTTCCGTCCCTGTTCGGACAGGTAACATCCAAGCTTATTGCGGCTTTGTAGACCTTGGAACCGAATCGTTCCCTGAAATATAGGTTGGCGTCAGAATATTCCGTCTTTGTCATAGGTCGACGGATCATATCCGATCATAAGATCTTCGTTCTTTCTGGAAACTGCAACGACCAGGACTCTGGCATCTGCCGTAGCGGTCTTATAGAATTCCTTATCACAATCGATCCTGTATTTGCTCTTCTCACCCGGAAGCTTAACAAGGATCTGACCTGAATCACCGAGTCTCGTGACCACAAGACCTACTGTCATATAAGCTGCCTGGCTTATGATCCTTGTGTTGTTCCTGATAGTCGTGAAATAAGTATATAAGATCGCGATGAGACCGATAGCTGCAAAACTGATAAGAAGGCAAAGTATCAAAGTGGAGAAGAAACTGTCTTTGTTATAGACCAAAACGAAACCGCTGATGATGGCGAGCATGAGCAACAGAAGATAGACAAGCATCTTGACTCTTGCCGAGTTAATAACATTAGCTCTAATTCGGGATCTTATTCCCTCATCAGCCTCCATCCACATTTTATAAATACCTCCAAAACATGGATTATTATATCATTATTATTCTTTTGTATCAAAATTCCTTTCTATTTCGCCCAGGAATCTCAAGCTGTCCCTTCCGTACCTGTCCTTGATCGCGTCAATGGTATTCTCCAGTTTCCTGTTTTTCTCTTCCGTCTTTATATTCTCGAAAAGGTTCATCTGTTCAGGAGCATCCACACTTCTTAAGTTGGTCACTCTGACTCCGATACTTCTTACCGGCACATGCCAATCATATAATGCATCAAACAGTTCGACCGCTGATCTGTGGATCACCTGACTGTTATCAGTCGGACTTATGAGTATCTTCTGCTTCTCATAGATATTCAGATCTTTGTCTCTTACCGATATCTGGATAACATCACCCTTAAGCCCCGCCTTACGAAGCCTTCCCGCTACTTTTGAAGCCAGCATCAGATAAGTGGAGGATATATCGGAAGCTGAAGTAAGATCTGTTTCCGTTGTGGTTGAATTACCTACTGATTTGATCGTGCGTTTTGAATCGGAGCTCTTTACTTCAGAATCATCGAGGCCGTTCGCATATATCCATAACTGCGGTCCGCCCTTCCCGAGATACTCAAAAAGGAATTCGCGGTCACAAGCGGCCAGATCTCCTATTGTCTTTATATTAACTTTATTTAAACGTTCCTTGGTCGATTTGCCCACAAACAGAAGATCCGAACACGGAAGAGGCCATACTATCTCTTTGAAATTGCTCTCGCTGATTACGGTCGTGGCATCAGGCTTTTTATAATCAGATCCGAGTTTGGCAAATATCTTGTTAAAGCTGACACCGACCGAACAGGTAAGCTTAAATTCCTTTTTAACCCTGTCCCTTATCTCGTCAGCTACTTCCTTCGGGTCTCTGTCACCGATCGTATCCGTAAGATCGAGCCAGCATTCATCAAGGCCGAAGGGTTCGACTTTATCGGTATATTCTTCGTACAGCTCGCGAAGTTTTCGAGAATAAAAAGTATATTTATCATAATGAGGTGTCGCAAGGACAAGATCAGGACATTTACTTTGAGCCTGCCAGATCACTTCCGCAGTCTTGACTCCGGCCCGGGATGCGAGCTGATTTTTGGCAAGAACGATGCCGTGCCTTTTTTCCTGATCACCGACAACTGCCATGGGTACGTTCCTGTATTCGGGATGAGAGATCATCTCGACTGAGGCGAAATAACAGTTTTGATCCACATGAAATATTACCCTGCTCAAAGTCAACTCCAGAACACGAACATATATTCTATTATATAGCAAAAGTGCCTATTTTCAAGGTTTTTTGACGTTTGATAAAATCAAAATATAATTGTGAACAATCTATTAACACAGTTGTATTCTTGACAAAATAAAATATAATTAGAGGTGTATTTATGATTATCAAAAAAGAAATATATGATAAAAACACAAACGGAGGTATATATGGCACAACACAAGATCCTTTTGGTTGATGACGATACAGATATTCTCGAGATCAACCGCTCATTCCTTACAAGCGAAGGTTACGACGTTTACACAGCTACATCAGTAGCTCAGACAATGGAAAAGGTACAGGTCATCAACTTTGACTGTATCGTTTTGGATGTAATGCTCCCTGACGGAAGCGCATTCGAACTCCCACCTAGAATTCAGGTTTACTGCAAGGCTCCTATCATCTTCCTCACTGCTAAAGAGGATGTTGATGATAAGATCACAGGTTTCAAGGCAGGTGCTGATGACTATATCACAAAGCCTTACTCTCTCCCTGAGCTCTCACTTCGTATCAACGCTCATATCAAGAGAAATCTTAAGAGTGAAGGATTCCTTATGGAGTTCAGCCCTCTCAAGATCAACATCAAGACTCGTGAAGTTACTTTGAAGGATGAGGCAGTTCACCTCACCAACAGAGAGTTCGATATCCTGAGACTTCTCGCTGAGACACCGAACGTTATCGTTCCGTTCTCCAGGATCTATTCTCAGGTTTGGGGCGATGATTCCCCGTGCGATAACCACCTCGTAATGGTTAACATCTCCTATCTGCGTAAGAAGATGGAGAAGATCGCTCCGGAGATCACTTATGTAAAGACTGAATGGGGTATCGGCTACTCTTTCGCTTACCCGCCGGTAAAGAACAGTCTTCACGGAGATTTTCAGTAATTGAAAAATTTAACGGGCTGTCTCATACTAAAGAGGCAGCCCCTTTTTAATTCTTGGCGGTCTTGACCGCCTTTTGTATGCAGGTGTGAAATGGAACGAAAGAAAAGAAACAAGACAATCAAAGTTGGCGAATCCCATTTGGTCCAGCTCTTGTTTTCCATACTTTTCATCGCCATTTTTCTCCTTGTAATGTACGTTTATTCTCTGATCAACGTAAGAGAAAATACCAATCTTCGTTATGACGCGGAACAGATGGCTTTCCATGCCGAAGAAAGATCAGACAAGTCCACAATGTTTATCAATGACGATTGGCTCTTTTTCCCTAATCTTCGTATCGAAAACATCAGAACATATAAATCCCTTATTGATTACACGATAAGTCTTCCTTATGCATCAAACGTAACGATAAACAGCAAAGGATGGGATGATCTCGGAGAAGACATCGAATGGCATAACGCGGACAACGGCACCGGTTTTATTCCGTTCATGAACGGAGGAATGAGAATGGTCAGCGGTGCCTATATGGCAAACATCAAAGTCAACGAGACCATTAACACTCTTTATCTTGATCTGGGAAAAGTAAAAGGTCATGCATACATCTTCTGTAACGGTTATCTGGTAGGTAATACCGGTGATGCCTCAAGCTTCAAATTCCTTCCTGATTACACGGGCGGATATTCTTCTACAGCGGTACAGAACAAGAACGATTCTATCCAGCTGATCATTCTGTTTTATTCAAATGAGATGAGTACCAGATGCGGACTTAATTCCACACCTGCGCTTTACTATGAATCGACGAATGAGATCATGTCTTCCGTGCCTTCGGCATTTATCGCGGTCCTCGCGGTCGTAACTTTATTTGCCATCGTCGGAGGTGCTTTACTGCGTAAGACTTTGACGGATGCAAGGTCCTACTATTTCTTTGCACTCATGTCTCTTTGTCTGTTCTTCTATACGCTGATAAACGGAAATTTCCTGCGGCTGGCCACACCTTACAAGGAATTGGAAGAATATGCGCATATCATATCTGCCAACATCTTCTCATATTGGTTTATTGCTACCCTGTTTACCAAGTTCAGAGCAGAAAACCAGCACAGGTATTCCAATTTTGACAGTGTGATCATAACATGCGGCGGAATAATGATGATGTCTTTGGCATTCCTTGACAGCCGTCTTCTGAGCACATCGTTTAAGACGACAACCTTGATCCTGTTCGTTTTCGTCCTGACACTGTCGAACTTCATCAAGATCATATTCTTCTACATTTCAGCGCCTAATTCGACACTTGCGCTTTGTTCTTCCATATCGCTGTTCTTTATCTTCTTCCATATCATCCTGTCGAATAACCAGATGGCGAATTGTCCTTTATACGGAGTCTGCTACCTTATCGCGATCCTCGCATTGGTGATCTACTTCGTTCAAAGGTATATTTCACAGTATTCGGAACTCATACACTCATCAGAGCATTTGAAGACTATCGTTGAAGAAAAGACAGCTCATATCTCTATGATCAACAGAGATCTTTATAACACCAACAAGAGACTTCTCGAAAACGAGGAAGCAAGAAAGAATGTCATGTCCAATGTTTCTCATGACCTCAGGACTCCTATCACGGCCATAAGAGGTTATTCAGAGCTTCTTCTCCAGAGCGGTTCGGGATTAAGTGATGATCAAAGACAGGTATATCTTCAGAATATCGTAAAGCGTTCGCAGCAGATGGAAAGGATCGTTTCCGATATCGTTGAGATCTCTAAGATGGAATCCAGCGGTTTCAGCTTCGAGTTTATGGATATCTCCATCAATGAGCTTTTGGACGAGCTTTACATGCTTTATACGAGCGATCTTCGTAACAGCGACAAGAAGATAGTTCTCGATATCCCGGATGATGATCTTCTCATCACAAAAGCAGATCCTAAGAGGATCAGCCGCGTTTTCGAGAACCTTATATCAAATGCAATAAACTATTCCAAGGAAGAGGCGCTTATCGAGATAAAAGCATGGCGTTCGGGAGCTGATCAGCCGCTTCCTGAGCAGAGGATCCATGTAACCGTTAAGGATAACGGTATCGGTATCCCGCCTGAAGAGATCGACCACATCTTCGACAGATTCTACAGAGCGAAGAACTCCGGTCAGAATATCAAGGGTACGGGGCTTGGACTTTCTATCGTTAAGATGATCGTCGATAAGCATGATGCGCAGATCAGTGTAGAGAGCGTTCTCGGTGAGTACACGATATTCCACGTTATCCTGAAACCAACCTACTGATGACACATTAAACAAACGGATCAAAGATCTTTTATGCTTTTTTAACAAAGATCTTTCTGAAGTTTTCGAACGCCGAAAATTGAGACTTTTTTCCTTGATTTCGATTATTCCACCCTGTCAGAATAGACCTACATCTATAAACAGGAGGTCGTAAAATGGAAAAGAATGTTTTCGGATATTCAAATAAGATGTATGAAGAGATCGGTATCTATATTGTCTGCGATAATGCGGAACTTCTGCAATCGATCAACCGGATCTTACGTAAGAACGGCATGTTTACTGTTACTGATACTGCCGGAAGACACCATTTTCTGATAGATGCGCGTAAGAACCCGTGCGCTGCAACTCAGTATATCAAGCAACTCCTGACACCTTCTAATCAGCAGGACATTAAGATGCCCGCATTTGACGGTATCCTGATCGATAATACGATACGTACGGTAATGAACTTTCACGGCTTCGACAATACCCTGATCGGCACGGTGCTCCTTGCTGCCGTCATTAAGCACCTTTACACGGAGGGACTTTCTCTTCACTATAAGAGGATCTATTCGGAAGTCGGAAGCCGCTATTCCATGACCGGAGCGCAGGTGGAGCGCAATATCAGATACTGCCTTCAGAAAAGCGATATGTGGAATGAAGGAATGAAGAATTCCAAGGCTTGTATGACACTTCTTGAAGAGGTCAGAGACGAGGTCGTAAATCAGATCTGAGCAAAAAAAGGCACCTCCATCGGAGATGCCCATTTTAGATCGTTTGAATAAGAATTACTTCTTCTTCTTGCCAGCGTTAACCTTTGTCTTAAGATCCTTACCAGCTTTGAAAGATGGAACCTTAGATGCAGGAATGTTGATAACTTCCTTTGTGCTAGGGTTGCGGCCCTTACGAGCTGCACGCTTCTTTGTCTCGAATGTACCGAAACCTACGAGTACAACCTTCTCCTCTTTTACGAGAGCTGTCTCGATAGCCTTCATTGTTGCAGAAAGAGCAGCCTCTGCATCCTTCTTTGTGAGCTTAGCGTCCTTAGCAATTGCTTCAATAAGATCTGTTTTGTTCATAATAAGCCTCCTTCAGGGCAATTTTGCAATATCATTATGAAATGAAAACGCAATACTGTCAAGCATTTTTGCCTATTTGCCCAGAAAAAAACCAATTTTATCGCTTGATAACACAAAACCTTTTATGTATGCTATATGCGTACAAGGAGGTGACTTCCAATGGTAGTAAAAAAAGACATGATCATCGGCGATCTTCTCATGGTAGATGAGGGTGTCGCTCCTATCCTTATGTCAGCTGGTCTCCACTGTTTGGGCTGCGTTTTAGCATCAGGCGAGACTATTGAGGAAGCTTGTGTCGTTCACGGTATAGATTGTGATTCTTTGGTTGAGGAACTCAATAATTATATGCAGTCTGTAGGTTGATCGGTACTGATAAGGTTAAAAGATCAAGGGGATGATTTCCAATGGAAAACATCCCCTTTTAATTTTCATTTCCAATCTGTCATTCAACGAGCTCAAATGTCGTCTCCTGAGCCGCTTCCATCTCCATGATCAACTTTGATGAACCCGCGTATCTGATCTTTACATACTCGCCTATCTCAGGCATCGGAGCCGTCGGATTGATCCTATACTTTGTACCGTCGATCGTAACGCATGTTTTCGTCTGCCCGATCTCCTCGACATAACCCGTGTAAGACTGGTATTTACCGCTTGAAACGTTCTTGATATCCATCAGTACCGGCATCGCGAAAATGATCGCATATGCAATGGTTATAACCGCGAAGAAAACCGGAGCAAAAAACATGAAGCCGTGCTTCGTCTTTCTCTTCCTGTTTCTTTCCGAAAAAAGAAGCGTAACGACGATAAACACGAGCATCACGAGAATATGCATTATAAGACAGAAAATGAAATACTTCATTTATGCTCCTCGCTCGATACTACGAGCACGTAATCGACCATATAATCATGGCTTTCGACAGGGAGTGCGGAATAAACCTGGAAATCGTAGCAGATTCCAACTGTAACCGGCTTCTTGCCGGCTCCGTACTGATTCAGATATCTGTCATAATATCCGCCGCCCTGACCGAGTCTCGCACCATCCTGAGTGTACGCAACTGCAGGCACAAAGATAAGATCGATATCATTCGGATAGACCTTTCTCATATCATTTTTAGGCTCAGGAATATCATAACTTCCGAGAGAGAAATCAGCATCAAGATCCTTGATCTCATAGAAGTCCATCGTATCACCCTTTACACGTGGGAAACATATGGTCTTTCCGGCCTTAACAAAGTGCTCAGTAATAGCATCACAGGACAGTTCACCGTTAACTGATCTATATAAAGCAATCGTATCAGCCTTAGCGATCTCCTCAACAAGCTGAGGATCACCGTCGTTTATGACATGCTCCGCGAGCACCTTAGCAGCATCTTCGATCTGCTTTTTGGTAAGCTGCATCCTTTGTTTTCTAACGTTTTCTCTGATCTGAGATTTAAGAATTGCTTTATTCATAGTAACACCTCTGTATTTTCTTCATTATAGCATTATTCGAGCATCGACAGTAACTCGGATTCGGTTATGATCCTGATGCCCAATTCACGAGCCTTAACGGCTTTGCTGCCGGCCGCTTCGCCCTCAAGAAGCATGGATGTCTTCTTGGATACGCTGCTTACGACCTTGCCGCCGTTCTTCTCGATCAGAGCCGACGCCTCGTCCCTGCTCATGGTCGGAAGAGTACCCGTTATACAGATGCTCAAGCCCTGGAGCTTATCTCCCAGTTCAGACTTATCCTTAACGAAGTTTAAGCCCTCTTGTCTGAGCTTATCGATTATCTTTCTGTTTTCTTCATCTTCGAAAAAGCTCTTTATCGCGAGCGCCGATATCTCACCGATATCTCCTACCGCAGTAAGATCTTCAATGGATGCCCCCATGATATCGTCTATGGAATCAAAGCTTCTCAGAAGTTCCTTGGCCGTTGCCTTACCGACATTCGGGATTCCAAGTCCCGCGAGAACCTTCTCGGCAGGAGCGTCCTTGGCTACTTCGATCTGCGACAAGATCTTATCCGTGTTCTTCTCAAGGCCGAATATCTTATCTTCAAGGAGTTTATCCCTCATATTCTTCAGCTCGAAAACATCCGCGATATTACTGAGATATCCTCTCTCTACCAGGTCTCTTATATACTCTTCACCAAAACCCTTGATATCGAGACAATCTCTGGATACAAAGTTAATGATCCTGAATGCGAGCTGTCCCTTACAGCTTATGTTCGTACACTTGTAATCTGCCGTATTTTCTTCTCTGCTCAGCTTATGACCGCAGACAGGACAAACATCCGGAAGATGATATTTGACCCAGCCTGAAGGCCTTTTAGCCTTATTAACGGATTTGATCTTAGGGATGATCTCTCCTGACTTATAAACAACCACGGTATCGCCGATTCCCAGATCAAGATCATCGATAAAATCCTGGTTATGAAGAGTTGCTCTCTGAACTGTCGTACCGCACAAAGTGATCGGTTCAAATACTGCGACAGGAGTTATCCTTCCCGTTCTTCCAAGACCGGTCTCGATATCGATAAGACGGCTCTCCTTTTCTTCAGGCGGATACTTATAGGCGATTGCCCATCTCGGGACCTTGATAGTATTTCCGAGCTTTTCCCTGTCCTTGATGCTGTTAAGCTTAACAACGGCACCGTCAATATCGTAAGGCAATTCGCCGCGCATATTTCCGATCTTTTGTATCGCGTCCCATACCTCATCTTTGGTCTTACAGAGATAATGGTGATCGATTACTGTCACGCCGTTCTTCTTAAGGTATTCATAACCTTCGAGATGTGTGTTGAATGTAACTCCGCGGGTCTCCTGAACGTTAAAGATGAAAAGCGAGAGATCTCTGTCCTTAGTGATCCTGGTATCGATCTGACGAAGTGTTCCCGCAGCGCAGTTACGGGGATTGGCAAAAGTCTTCTTGCCTTCTTCCTCAGCCTTCTGATTAACCTTATCGAAAGCTTCCCTGGTCATATAGACCTCGCCTCTGATCTCGATATAATCCACCGGATAAGGCATCTTCTTGACGACGTCCTTGATGACCTTCGCGTTCATCGTAACGTCCTCACCTTCATTGATTCCGTCGCCTCTGGTAACGGCCAAGGTAAGATCTCCGTTCTCATAGCGCAAAGCCATGGAAAGGCCGTCGATCTTGGTCTCTACCAAAAACTCGGTATCAGGTCCCAGCGCTTCTCTGGTGCTGTCGACGAATTCGTCCACTTCTTCCCTCGAGAAAACATCCTGCAGGCTTAACATCGGAACATTATGCTTAACGAGCACACCCTTTTCAGCCTTCCAGCCGACACGGAAAGAAGGAGAATCCTTGGAAACTATCGAAGGGTTCTCTTTCTCGATCTGCTTAAGCCTTCTGTTGAGCGCATCATACTCGGCATCCGAGATCTCAGGCTCGTCGTCGTTATAGTAACGCTCACAGTGATAATTCAGTGTCTTGATAAGTTCCTTATATTCGGAAACGATCTGATCGTCGTTGTTGTCAAACAATGAAAGTTGTCCGTCCATCAGGCTTTTCTCCTTTCAGGAATGAAGTAAAGGACCGGAAGCATAAAAAGGATCACAAAGAATATTCCCCATATGATCTTAGGTATCGAAAACAATCCCTTAAATGCTGCAGCGTAATCTTCGGTGCTCTTAAAAGCAATGAAGAAGAATTTCCCGACCTTGGCCGAGATCTTCGATATCGGAACAAAGAGCCAGGAAGAAATAAGAAATACCGGAAAAGAAAGGATAAAGGCATCCGATAGCCATATCCAAACTGTCTCGAGTTTCAGGATGTAGATCAAAAGAACGATGACCACGGAAACGATCAGGACAACTGACATCTTGATGTTTACGTTTCCGCTCCTGAGGCACCCGATAAGAAATACCAAAAGGTCGATGCTGACTGCGATCGGAGCAATGTATTTGCCGAATTCCTTTTTCGATAAAAACAAAAGGCCGACGGTCAAAGCAACGATGACAACAGAGGTAACAAGAACACAGATCTTGCCGCCTGAAACGACGCCTGCCTTGGAAAGAACAAGGTCTATTCCTTTTCCCGTAATTCCCGCAAAATAACGGAAGGGCTCTGTCGCCAGAGTCCCCCATAATAAGATCAAAACTATAGTAATAATTCCGGAACGCTCTTCGCTTCTCAACTATTATTCCTCAAACTCGTACGGATCATAGTCTGCGAGAAGTTCCTTAAGAACAGCAACTTCCTCTGCGTTGAGTGAAAGTCCCTTACCTACCTTCTCGTGGTCCGGACCCCAGTCGCGAATATCGAGCTTAGCTTTACCTTCGTTCCACTTCACGATATTTACTTCTCTGTTCCAACCGGACTTGTTGGTAGCAAGGATTCCGATGTTCTTAACGATCTCGGATTTGATTTCTGTCTTTGGCATTTGAATATCCTCCATAGTAAAAGATACAATTGACTATTTTTATAAATATGTGAAGATTATAACACAAGAAAAACAAAGGTAAATATATCATGCGATTTTTTATTATAATAATCATATTATTATTTTTGGTGTACATTGCAATCACGGTGTACTCTTCCATAGAGGCAAGAATGCTCTGTATAAGCCATGTTTTTCTTAGACGGTCCAAGTCGAAAAAGAACGATCTTAGTGTCATCAAAAAACAGAAGGATGCGTTCGAAAAAAACTTCGATCCGGCGACTGTAAAGGACAGCAAAAATACCAAGTTCTTATTTTTCTCTGACCTTCATGCCGAGTACTGTTTTATTCCCGTGGAAAAAGTCATCGACACTATAAAAAAAGCAAATGTCGATGCGGTTATTTTCGGCGGTGATATCTGTAATGATCCTTTAACCTATAAAAAGGGAATCACATATCTTAATGCCGTTAAAAGGACATGTGATGAACTTAATATCCCGTTTCTCGGAGTAAACGGCAATCATGATATCTATCTGTCTGAAGAACAGATGAAAGAGGCACTTTTTACGGATCTTCGTAAGACAACCGTTATCGTAAAAGACGTCCTTATCTCAGGCGTTAACGACACCGGAAAATTTAACAGGATCTGGGATGATAATCCGGTAAAAGACACAAACGGAATGACTCATCTTCTGGTATCACATAACCCTGACTGGCTTATCGAAGCTGCGGAAAGAAAGCAGCTTGATAACATAGATCACATGATCTCGGGGCACATCCACGGCGGTCAGTTCTGCTTCCCGTTCAGGATCGAGATCAACGCGATAAGAAAAGACAAGCTTCCGAGAAGAAAAGTCATCGACGGTGTATTTGACGGAGGCGGGATCACATTCTTTATCAGCCGCGGACTAGGCTGCGTGCTGATCCCTTTCAGATTCTTGGCAAAACCTGAGATCTCAGTTATAGAGATCGAAAAATAAGCAAGAAAAAAGGCCGTCCGGCAAGGATGGCCAATTACACATAAATCTTTGGGCAAAAAACTTATGAACCGTGAAAAGAACGGTTACGATCTTTCACAGACAATAAGATGATAACCTAACAGATTCGACTCAACAATATAAATCATTTTGACATTTAGTCTAAATCTTCAGGGTTCCCGAACAGGCTTTTTTGTACATATAATCCGCGAAACGTTACGCTCGCAAGGGTTTTCGAGCATAAAAAATCCCGGATGCCTTAAAAGACGATCCGGGATATTAAGCAAAACTATATTACTTGATCTTGCAAGCCTTGATCTTCCAGATCTCCTTAGCGTACTCACTGATAGTACGGTCAGAAGAAAATCTTCCGGAATTGCAGATGTTGATCCATGCCTTCTTAGCCCACTTCATCTCGTTCTTGTAATCCATGTAGATCCTGTCACGAGTCTTTCTGTAGTCATCGAAGTCACCCAATACATAATATGTATCACCAGGCTGCCAGTTGTCGCCGTAGATGATGCCGTTATAAAGGTCTCTGAACATTCCTGTTCCCTCATCGTCGAAGGAACCGTCGATGAGACGATCGAGAGCCTTCTTAAGGCCAGGGATATTCTCATACTGCCACTTAGGATTGTAATAAGCCTTCGTAGCTGCCATATCACCTGCGCGGCAACCGAAGATGTAGATATTGTCGTTACCTACAGCCTCAGCGATCTCAACGTTAGCACCGTCAAGTGTACCGAGTGTAAGAGCACCGTTCATCATGAACTTCATGTTACCCGTACCGGAAGCCTCAAGACCTGCTGTAGAGATCTGCTCGGAGATATCCGAAGCCGGGAACAGACGCTCACCGTTGGATACGTTGTAGTTCTCGATGAATACGACCTTGAGTCTGCCCTTCATGTCAGGATCGCTGTCGATGAGCTTAGCGATCTCATTGATGAACTTGATTATAGCCTTAGCTCTGAAGTAACCGGGAGCTGCCTTTGCACCGAAGATGATGGTTACAGGCGGAAGTGCGAGCTTAGGGTCTTCCTTGATCCTGTCGTAGAGATTCAATGCATAAAGAGCATTGAGGAGCTGTCTCTTGTATTCATGGAGACGCTTGATCTGTACGTCAAATACGGAATTAGGATTGAGCTCGATTCCTGCTGTTGCCTTAAGGAAATCAGCGTAAGCCTTCTTGTTGGACTTCTTGATCGCGATAAGACGCTTCATGACAGTCTTGTCGTCCTTATACTTCTCAAGCTTCTTAAGATCCTCGAGGTGTGTGATCCACTTATCGTTTCCTAAAAGCTCCGTGAAGAGAGCAGAAAGCTCAGGGTTACACATACGAAGCCATCTTCTAGGTGTAACGCCGTTTGTCTTGTTGGAGAACTTCTCAGGATAGATGTTGTACCATTCCTTGAGTGTCTCGTTCTTAAGGATCTCTGTATGAAGTGCAGCAACGCCGTTTACGGAATGTGATCCGTAGATAGCGAGCCAAGCCATCTGTACCTTACCGTCAGCGAGCATGCTCATACGGTCGATAAGCTCGGAATAAACACCTGCCTCGTACATCTGAGCTCTGAACTGGTTGTTGATACCTTCAACGATCTCGAAGATACGCGGGAAGAGATATCTGAAGATAGAGATATCCCACTTCTCTAGAGCCTCAGCCATGATGGTGTGGTTCGTATAAGCGAATGTCTCCTTAACGATCTCCCATGCATCTTCCCAGCGGATGCCGTTCTCGTCAACGAGAATACGCATGAGCTCCGGAATACCGATAACAGGGTGTGTATCGTTGAGCTGGATAGTATTGTACTTAGCGAAATCCTTAAGATCGTCGCCGTGAACTTTCTTATATCTTCTGACGATATCCTGCAAAGAAGCGGAAACGAAGAAGTACTGCTGTCTTACACGAAGGACCTTACCGTCGTAAGATGTGTCGTTCGGATAAAGAACACGCCAGATATCGTTTACACGGTTTCTCTGGATAACAGCATCATCAAATCTCTGTGAATTGAAGAGATTGAAGTCGAATTCCTCTGCAGGCTCAGCCTTCCACAAACGCAGGAGGTTGATATTCTTTGTGCCGTAACCTGTGATAGGAAGGTCACAAGGAACTGCCCATACGTCCATATCGTTATAATGAACCTTTACACGCTCCTGGAAACGCTGCAATGTAAACGGATAACCTCTTTCCATCCAGCTGTCCGGATGCTCTTTCTGGAAACCGTTTTCGATAGACTGACGGAAAAGACCGTAACGGTACATGATTCCGTAACCTGTTACAGGAAGATTCAATGTAGCACAGGAATCGAGGAAACAAGCTGCAAGTCTTCCGAGACCGCCGTTTCCGAGTGCCGGATCTGTCTCTTCCTCAAGGATATCAGTAAGATTGTAGCCGAAGGATGCCATTGCTTCCTTAGCTTCATCGTAGATTCCGAGGTTAACGAGGTTGTTCAAAAGAGATCTGCCCTCAAGGAACTCAGCTGAAAGATAGTAAGCTTGTCTTTCCTTGCTGTATGCTACGCGGGTCTCTTCCCAGTTGTCTGAGATCAATTCAACAACGCTTTTCGAAAGGGCTGTCCAAAAGTCTCTTGCTGTCGCCTTCTCGGACGTAAAGCCTGTCTCGGCTCTGACATGAGCGTCAATTCTGTCCGTAAGCATCTTAGTTGTAACTTTTTTTGCCATAATAGTCGACGTTAAACGTCTCCCCCCCTCACATAAAACTTTTACACCAAGATGATTTTAACATACGCAGAAAACAGGGACGTAAATTTTTTATATACAAAATGCCAAAATTATCTAACGTTGAATATTTAATGCTTATATATTAAACTTTTATAAGCAATAGAAAACATTTCGGAGGGCTTAATGGTCACGGTTATTTC
The DNA here is from genome assembly GCA_017649645.1 of Clostridiales bacterium. Lineage (GTDB taxonomy): Bacteria > Bacillota > Clostridia > Saccharofermentanales > Saccharofermentanaceae > Saccharofermentans. The sequence continues at coordinate 19,284 of JAGCGK010000145.1, forward strand.
GGCAATAATTGCTGCTGTTTTGGGTATTCTTATAGGATTATTTTTGACGTTCTTGTTCAAGCATATTCCTGAGGCATGGTTGCAGGATTACGATTATGACCCGAAAGCCCCTAATCACAGGCCTGCAAAGAGAATGAAGATCGTTCCGCACGGTATATTGGCGGGGCTTTTTTGTGCAGTTTTTTATGTTGCTTCGGTAATATTCTTCCCTGACCTTGTAGAAATGGTGATGCCTATACATATCATCGCCATCGTCGTTATAGTTCCTGTTTTATTCCTTGTACTTATTTCCGACAAGCTTAACAGGATCATTCCCGATCAGTTCTGGATCCTTATCCTCATATTCGGATTCATACTTTTGGCTTCAGATTATCTTGAAGGAACAATGTGGTTCACTATTGAAGCACCTTGGTTCGCACCGCTCATAAACAGGCTCGGCGGAGCAATTGTCGGCGGCGGAGTCATCTTCCTTATCGGATTTATCGGTGAGATGATCACATCAAAAGAAGCAATGGGACAAGGCGACATGAAGCTTCTCGCTGCATGCGGAATGTGCACGGGCCTTTACGGTCTTGTAGTCCTGGTATATGTCTCCGTTATCATCGGAGTTCTTTTCGCTATCCCTCTTCTTATCAGAAAGCAAAAGCGTCTTAAGGAAGAAAGAGAATATATCGAAAATCATGAGAATCCGATCGTAGCCAAGATGGAGCTCAAGCTCAAGAAAGAAGAGATGCACTATGCCGAAGATCCCGATTACCTGGCTTTCGGACCGTTCATCGCTATTGGAACAGGCGTATTCCTCGCTCTTGAGCCGGTATTCTATCATGTTCTTTTCCAGTATATGGTCACATTCGGAGTTTACTTCTGATAGAGGGATCCGACATGACATTAAAGAAGATTTTCAAGGTAATCAAACATCACTTCGGCTTTCCTGTAACGATCAACTGGGGATATTCTCTTTTCCTTTGTTCTCTGGGACTACTGATAGTCTATATCTTAAGAAGCATTGCGATAAGTCATGAGTTCCCGGTATCTTTCACTTCACTTATGGGATATGCCCTTACTGTGCCTTTATTGGTCGCGCTCGCTCTCGTAGCTCCTGCAGCGATCCTTTTCATAGAGAAAAAGAAGAATAAAGCTAACGTGATCATCGATTCGGTTGGTCATTATACGGGTATCGGTCCGATGCTCCTGTCGTTTATATCGGGTATCGGCATCTTTCTTATCAAGACCCCTATCCACAACCTTTTCACGTGGCTTTGGCTCAGACTTGGAAGAAGTCTTATCTTCCCTTCGTTCTTTTTCGTAAATACTCCTGGCGACGTTGTCGAGAAGATCGCAGGATATGTTTTCGGAACAGTAATACCTTCCTTTGGAATATCCATTTTCTTTACAGGTCTCATGTGGGCATGTTTTCGAAAAAAAGACAAGAAGATCGCAGCGATCATCGTTGCACTTTCTTTTGCGATATTTTCCCTGAACTTTATAGATTTCATCGCGCTTTTCATCGTCGGCATCTGGCTTTGCTTCCTCCGCGACAGGACCGGAAATATCTGGGCTCCTTTTGTGGCTCTTCTGGGCAGCGGACTTACCGATATGTTCTTCAGCAGATTCGTAAAGAGCGTTGATATTACCATGGTCCAGGTTCATTCCGACATCGATTCGACCTACTTTTACTCATCCATGCCGGCATTCCTTGTCGGAGTCATTCTCCTTGCATTCTTCGCGAAAACCCTGAATGACTTCAAAGCTTCATACGACACGGATGTTTCCATAAACGGAGAAGAGTCCTCTGACCAGCCTTCTGTCATGTCAGGGGTGAATTTGTCGCTGATTTGTGCGATAATAATATTCCTCACTTTGTGGGTAATCTACCTTAAAGGATAAGACGATGGATAGCAAAGAAAGATACGAGAGAGATAAAGCTTCTGTCATAAGCATGATCAAATACATATTGATCATTGCCATCGCCTGTGTCGTTATCTACTTCTTTGCAAAACTTGCCATCGTACTGGTTCCTTTCCTTATCGGATTCATCCTTGCCAAGACAAGTTATGCGATCGCTAAGCCGATCAGCAAGTTATTTGGTAAGAACAAGCATATAAAAAAGCCCAAGAAGACCGATCCTGAAAAGCAGAAGACTATCGGTTATAAACTCCTTCATCCAAACGGAGAGAAGAAGTCCAAGTCCATCCAGACTAAAGTATCGATAGTCGTCTATGTAATCCTTCTTATCCTGGTATTCCTTCTTTGTGCACTTTGCATTCTCGGAATCTTGTCCCAGGCTACTAATGCGGTTATGGCTCTTTCCAGATTGTCTGAAGGCTTCGATTTTGAATCGATCAAAAGAGCTGCTAATCTTAATAAGCTCTCAACTGAACAAGGCGGATTCTTAAGCCAGGATATCGTGGATCTTATCAAGAGCAATCTTGATGCATGGGCTAATAACCTTATCAAGGCTGTTCCTTCGCTATTGTCCAAGCTTGTATCAGCCCTTTGGAATTTTGTAGGAAGTCTTCCTGCAGTTCTTTTCTCGATCATCTGTGTTATCTTAAGCGGATACTATTTCATAAGTGACGGACCTGAAGTTACCAAGTTCTACCTTAATAACGTTCCTAATAAATCATTCCGTAAGAAGTCTTTCTCTCTTATAAATGATCTGTCGGTTACATTGTTCAGAGTTCTTGGCGGATACTTCTCACTCCTTTTGATCACCGCAGTAGAGGCATATCTGATCTTCGTAATAGCTGACGTCAAATATGCTCTTATCATAGCTCTCATTACAGGCGTAATCGATTTCCTGCCTGTTCTCGGAATAGCGGTTACAATGTGGCCGGTAATCATCTATCTGGCATTCCAGGGCAATTTCCAGGGTGCGATAATCGTTCTTATCGGAATGATCGTAATGACCGTCATAAGACGTATAATCGAACCTTTGATCCTCGGTAAATCCATGAAGCTTCATCCTCTTCTCATGCTCATCGCCATGGTAATCGGCGTATATGTATGGGGTGCTATCGGATTCCTTCTCGGCCCTACAGTCATGATCATCGTTATTCAGGTCATGAAGGTCTTCGAATTGGACAAAAAAATACTCGCGTTCTTGTCGCGAGTATTAGGTAAGTTCATGAAAAAACCTGAGAAGATCACTGATTCTCATGAAGAATAAGATCACAACAGGCAACAGCTGCAATTGCTCCGTCTGAAGCTGCAGTTGTGAGCTGACGCAAAGTCTTTGTCCTTCCGTCACCTGCTGCAAAGATACCCTTAACATTTGTCTTACAATCTTCACCTGCAACGATATATCCGCTCTGATCAAGTTCTACGAGACCTGCGAACGGCTCGTTGGACGGCACCTGTCCGATAGCAACGAACAGAGCATCCACACTGATATCTCTCTCTCCTGAAGTAACAGTATCTTTTACTGTAACAGCTTCAAGCTTCTTCTCACCCTTAAGCTCACTTACCGTGCTGTTAAGAACGAGCTCGATATTGGCTGTCTGTCTTACTATATCAACGAGAGCGCTCTCACCTCTGAAAGCATCTCTTCTGTGGATCAGATTTACTTTATTGCAATGTCCTGCAAGATAGTTGACATCTTCCAAAGCTGTATTTCCGCCACCGTTTACGGCTACGTCCTTACCCTTGAAGAATGCACCGTCACATGTAGCGCAGTAGGAGATTCCTCTTCCGAGAAGCTTCTCTTCCATAGGAAGACCCAAATGACGGTTCTTAGCTCCGCAAGCAAGGATCACCGTCTTACCTTCACATGTCTTACCGAATTCGGTAGTAAGTTTAAATCCTTCTTCGAAGCTTCCTTCGATCTTAACGATCTTATCGAACTCGAAATCAGTTCCGAGTGCGATTACCTGCTCATAAAGATCTGTTGCAAACTTATAACCGGATACATTCTTAATACCAGGGTAATTCTCGATCTCCGGAGTATTGATTATCTGTCCGCCGTAAGTCTCTGATTCATAGACAACTACGGATTTTCCCGCACGTCTTCCGTAAATAGCTGCTGTAAGGCCTGCTGTTCCCGCACCAACGATGATTATGTCATACATAAACTTTTCCTCCGTATTTCTGGTCAGCTCTGAGCTGTATTACCCGTATAGAGATGATAGTATCTGCCCTTCTTCTCGATAAGCTGGTCATGATTTCCTCTCTCGATTATACGTCCTTTTTCAAGAACAATGATACAGTCTGAATTCTTGACGGTACTCAATCTGTGAGCGATAACAAATGTCGTTCTTCCCTTCATGAGCTTATCCATACCCTTCTGTACCAAAGACTCCGTATGGGTATCGATCGAGCTTGTAGCTTCATCAAGGATAAGTACCGGCGGATCTGCAATAGCTGCACGAGCGATAGCAAGGAGCTGTCTTTGACCCTGAGAAAGGTTAGCTCCGTCTCCTTCAAGGACCGTATCATAGCCCTGCGGAAGGTGCTTAATGAACAGATCAGCATTAGTAAGTTTTGCAGCTGCATAAACTTCCTCGTCGGTAGCATCAAGCTTACCGTATCTGATATTCTCCTTAACCGACATGCTGAACAAATGTGTATCCTGCAAAACGATGCCTAGAGAATGACGCAGATCGTCCTTCTTGATCTTGTTGATATTGATTCCGTCATATCTAATCTTACCGTCAGCTATGTCATAGAAACGATTGATAAGATTGGTTATTGTCGTCTTTCCTGCACCGGTAGATCCGACAAACGCGATCTTCTGACCAGGTGTAGCATAAAGATCGATATCGTGAAGAACAGGATGTCCTTCTTCATATGCAAAGTCGACGTCATGGAACTCAACATCACCTTTAAGTTCAACATATGTTGTAGTTCCGTCCGCCTTGTGGAAATGTTTCCAAGCCCACATTCCCGTTCTTTCTTCACACTCAGTAAGCTTACCGTCGACCATCTTGGCATTGACCAGGGTAACATAACCTTCGTCAGTCTCAGGAACCTGATCCAAAAGATCGAAGATCCTCTGTCCGCCTGCAAGACCAACCATGACCGCATTAAGCTGCATTGAGATCTGGTTGATAGGATGAGCAAACTGCTTATTAAATGTCAGGAAGCTTGCAAGAGCACCAAGAGTAAAACTTCCGATTCCCTTTATTGCAAATGCACCGCCTACGATGGCACAGATAACATAACTCAAGTTACCGAGCTGAGCATTGATAGGCATGAGGATATTGGCAAACGTATTAGCCTTATCAGCACTTACGTAAAGCTCGTCATTACGCCTTATAAACTCCTCCATTGCCTTGTCTTCATAGCAGAAAGACTTAACGACTTTTTGGCCGGTCATTATCTCCTCGATATATCCATTAACTGAACCGAGGCTTCTTTGCTGGATAGCAAAGTTCTTACCTGAAGCAGCACTTAACTTGGCTGTACAGAAGAGCATTACGAATACCATCGAGATGGTGATCAATGTCAAAAGCCAGTTGAGTATGATCATGCTCACGAGTACGCTCACAACCGTAACCACGCTCGATAAGAGCATAGGCAGGCTTTGGGAGATCATCTGTCTTAATGTATCGATATCATTCGTGTAAACGGACATGATATCACCGTGTGAATGCGTATCAAAATACCTGACAGGAAGGCTCTCCATCTTATTGAAAAGCTCGTCTCTTAAGTTACGGAGCGTTCCCTGCGTGATATACATCAAAAGTCTTGCCTGAACGAATGCCGCAACAACACCTATGAAATAGAATCCCGCAACTCTTATGATCGCATAAAGAAGCGGCAGAAAATCCGGTGTAGTCTGCTTCGTGAGAGGAATAATATATTCATCTATCAAGGTCTTCATGAACATAGTTCCCTGAACACTTGAGAATGTACTTGCAAATACACAGACCACAACGAATATCCAGTGGATCCAATACCATCTGAACGTATAACCGAATATCCTCTTAAGGATCCTGAAAGGATGCTCTATCTTAGGCATAGGCCCCCTTCCTCTTTGTCCCATCTTAACCGGCTTAGGCTGTGCCATTATTCCTCACCTCCCTTGCTGTTGAGCTTGGCTTCGTCGAAGTCGCCGCCTCCGCTCGTTTGCGCCTCATACAAGGAAGCATATGTCTCATTGATCTTGAGAAGCTCATCATGTGTAGCAAAGGCCGTAACCTTATCATCTTCGATAACGATGATCCTGTCGGCCTCCTTAACCGATGAGATCCTCTGAGCAATTATGATCTTAGTCATATCAGGTCTGTCATTCTTAAGACCTTCCCTGATCTTTCTGTCCGTACTCGTATCTACAGCAGATGTCGAATCATCAAGGATAAGGATCTTAGGCTTCTTAAGAAGGGCTCTGGCAATACAAAGTCGTTGCTTCTGTCCACCGGATACGTTGGTACCGCCCTGCTCGATCTTAGTGTTGTAGCCTTCAGGAAAATTACTGATGAATTCATCTGCCTGAGCGATCTTACAAGCATTTATGCATTCTTCCTCGGTCGCATTCTCATCACCCCAACGAAGGTTATCGAAAATGGTTCCCGTGAATAGTTCGTTCTTCTGAAGAACCATGGAAACGTTGTTTCTGAGAACTTCAAGATCGTAATCCTTTACGTTTGCACCGCCGACAAGGACTTCACCTGCGTTAACATCATAGAATCTGCTTATGAGGTTAACAAATGTACTCTTACCTACACCGGTTCCTCCGACGATACCGATCGTCTCGCCGGATCTGATGCTCAGGTCTACTCCGTTAAGGACATATGTATCTGCATCATCATAGTACTTGAAGCTTACGTTCTTGAAAGTGATGGAACCGTCCTTGACTTCCGTAAGAGGATTCTCGGGATTAACGATGGAGCTTTCCTGTTCGAGAACTTCAGCGACACGCTTAGCGGATGCTGAGCTCATGGTGATCATAACAAATACCATGCTCAAAAGCATCAAACTGATGAGGATATTCATACAGTAACTGAGAAGTGCCAGAAGATCACCTGTGGTAAGTTCGTTTGAAACAACGAGGTGAGCACCGAACCAGGAGATCAAAAGGATACATGCATTTGTGGTAAGGACCATCGCAGGGTTATTGAATGACAATACTTTCTCGGCTGCAACAGCAAGCTTATAGATGTTGTTGGATGCCGTATTGAACTTTTTCTTTTCGTACTCTTCTCTTACGAAAGACTTAACTACTCTGATGGAAGCTACGTTCTCCTGAACAGACTCGTTCATCTTGTCGTATTTTTCGAAAAGGACTCTAAAGTGTTTCATGGCAAGGAGCATGATGGTTACAAGGATGATAGCCAAAACAAAAACGGCTGCAAGATAGATAAGGGCGATCTTGGCGTTAAGGAAGAATGCCATGATCATTGCAGCGATAAGGCTCATAGGTGATCTTACGAGCATACGAAGGATCATCTGATAAGCATTCTGGATGTTTGTTACGTCAGTCGTAAGACGCGTAACGAGACCTGCAGTGGAGTATTTGTCGATCTCTTTGAAAGAGAACTTCTGGATCCTGTAGAACATCGCTTCTCGCAAGTTATGAGCAAAACCTGCAGAAGCACGGGCACCGAATTTACCGCCCATGGCACCTGCAAAGAGAGATACCAGCGCAACTATTACCATTCCACCTGCTATGTTGTATATATGATTAAGGTCTCCTTTATCAATACCGTCATCTACTATCGAAGCCATGAGATATGGGATCGCCATCTCACAGAAAACCTCCAATATCATGAACAGAGGAGTAACGATAGAAGCCGTCTTAAACTGTTTGATCTGCTTAGCAAGTGTTTTAATCATTGTAACCCCCTATAGACGAAACACACTTATTATAATAGGTGGTCATGTCCATATATATCAAAAATCGAATACTATTTATGCTCTTCCTGCACTTATAACATCCTTGATGCTCTTTATCCTTCCGATAAGCCTGTCGAACTGAGTCTGTCCTCTTACCTCGACAACGAGATTGATGACAGCAGTAAAATCAGGCTTGGACTGGCTCGAGATGGAGCTTATGAAGACATGCTCCTCACTGATCGCGCTGGTGATCTCGTTAAGGATATAACGTCTGTCACTTACGACGATCTTCATCTCGACCTCATAGATATCAGTCGGGCTGTAGTTATCCCAATGAACCTTGATAAGCCTGTTCTCACGCTCCTTATCCTTAGGGGAACGTGAAGCATACTTATGAAGGTTGATTATGTTGGCACAATTTGTCCTGTGGATACCGACACCGCCTGTCTGAGTAACGTATCCGATGATCTCGTCACCCGGAACAGGATGACAGCAGTTGGAAAGATGCACATGACAGTTCTCGAGTCCTTCTACGATGACTCCCGTGCTGGTCTTTGTCTTCTTCTCCTGAACTCTCTTAACAAGAGGCTTGTAGTTTGCTGTCGTTGACTGCTGCGTGAGGTTTTTCGGAAGACCGACAAGAGAATTCTTACCAATGTCCTCGACAAGTTCTGACGGAGTATAAAGGACTTGACCAGCCGAGTTGATCCTGTAGCCCATGGCAGTTCTCTCTTCTTCAGGAAGAGACTTGATGTACTCATCACGAAGCTTCGAGAATACCTTTCCAGGAGTCAGTACGCCGTAACCGATAGCGGCATAGATATCTTCCAGATTGGAATAACTGTATTTACGGAAGATGCCCTCCAACGATTTATGAAGAAGGAGCTGTTGCGGCGAGAAGCCGTTTCTCTGCATCTCACGCTCGAGAAGCTCACGGCCGTCAGCAATGTTCTCGGCACGGGATTCTTTCTTGAACCATGCGTTGATCTTACTTCTGGCGGACGCCGTCTTAACCATCTTCGCCCAGTCTCTTGAAGGTCCGTGGATCTTATCGGATGAAAGGACTTCGACGATATCACCGTTCTTAAGTTCGTAAGAAAGAGGCACGATCCTTCCGTTAACCTTGGCACCGTGCATATGGTTACCGATACCGCTATGGATGTTATATGCAAAGTCGATAGGACATGAGCCCTTAGGAAGGTTTATGACGTCGCCCTTAGGCGTGAACACATAAACAGTATCCGGAGTAAGGTTGCTCTTCAGAACATCCATGAAATCCGTAGGATCCTTGGTCTCCTTCTGGCTGTCCAGGATCTGTCTGATCCAGTTCATCTTGCTGTCGAGCTGATCAAACTTCGATACTTCCGAATTACCTGCTTCCTTATAATGCCAGTGCGCAGCGATACCGTACTCGGCAGTTCTGTGCATCGCGAACGTTCTGATCTGTATCTCGAACGGAACTCCGCCCTTACCAAGAACAGTCGTATGGATACTCTGGTACATATTAGGCTTAGGCATGGCGATATAATCCTTGAATCGTCCCGGGATATGCTGATACATCTCGTGAACGATACCAAGTACCGTGTAGCAGTCCGTAAGTGTCTCTACGATGATACGGCACGCGAACAGGTCATAGATCTGTTCCAGAGTCTTATTCTGCTCTTTCATCTTGTTGTAGATACTGTAGAAGTGCTTAGGTCTTCCCTCGATCTCAACGTGCTTGATGCCGTATTCTTTTACCTTGGCACTTATCTCATTAACAACGTCAGCCATGAACTGCTCACGTTCGGATCTTTTTGAAGAGATCATGCCGACGAGTTCGTAGTATGCATCCTTATCAAGGTAACGAAGACAAAGGTCCTCGAGTTCCCATTTGATCTTATAGATACCGAGACGGTGTGCCAAAGGAGCATAGATATCAAGTGTCTCTCTGGAGATCTCAATCTGCTTTTCAGGAGACTGGTGCTTCATCGTACGCATATTATGAAGTCTGTCGGCAAGTTTGATAAGGACTACTCGAATGTCCTTAGCCATCGCTACAAACATCTTACGTACGTTCTCTGCCTGGATATCTTCCTTGGAAACGTACGGGATCTTACCGAGTTTCGTAACGCCGTCTACAAGAAGCGCAACATTCTCACCGAATATCTCTGTTATGAGATGGATATCTACGACAGTATCCTCAACGGTGTCGTGAAGGAGCGCAGCCTCAATGGTTTCCGCATCAACTTCAAGATCTACGAGGATCTGTGCAACAGCTATAGGATGGATGATATAAAGCTCGCCTGACTTACGCTTCTGATTCCTGTGTGCCTTATATGCAAAGATATAAGCCTCACGTATCATATGCATATCATTCTCGAAAACTTCCGCACTCTCATGAAGCTTACCTGCATACTTCTCATACGACTTGATAAGGTCGCTGAATCGCTCGGCAATATTTTCCGGTATCTCAGGTACGTCGTCCGTATCCCTGAGGTACTGCAGTTCCTTTTGTATCTCTATCTCAAGCTCTTCAGGAGTGAGTTCATTTTTTCCGTTATCAGACATTACTATTCAACCTCTTATAAGTGACTGTATCTTGAAGATTTGCTTTTCCCTTAACTTCCGACAGACTTAAGCAAACACGGTCATACGAGAATCTGCCGAGTTTGATAAGTCCTGCCTCCGAGAAAACGTCAAGGCAACGGAGAACCTGGAAAGGAGTGATCTCGTTTCCGGTCTTGATGCTTATCATTCTCGCGAGATAAATGGAATCTATGATCGATATACCGCTTCCGAACATATCCCTGATGGTCTTATATGTATCCGCATAGTGTTCGGATGTCGGTACCAAAGAAGCAGGATCCGTACCCTTCTGAAGCTTAGCTATCATATTAGGTGCAAGTCCGCTCTCATAAAGCTTTTCTAGTATCTCCGGCCTGTCCCACATAATGTTATCAGGCATCTTAGGTCTTAAATCAGCCAGATGAAGGCTCAAAGTATCATTACCCCACAGGTTAAACACGTTCATCGTGTAAGCGATATCGAGTCTGTCGCCGACCTTAAGTATAGATGAATAATTGCCCATACCAAATCCGACGGCTGAGATGACCCTCTTCATATCAGGATCATTTTCAGTATCGTAAAGATCGAGCCTAATGTGTGCTCCATCACTCATAAACTGGATATTGGCAAGGAACAGATTCCTTGTAACAAATACCGGCTTGCCGTTCCCGAGACCGAACGGTGACAGTTTACGGAGGGCATCATGGATCTTCATGGTAATGCATGATGCAGGGATCTCGGCATCGATCTTAAGGCTGTCCCTTTGCTCCTCTTCCTCAGTCTGATTTCTGGCATATTCCTCGAGCGCTCTCATGAACTTGCCGATATCCTTCTTTTTAAGGACGAGACCTGCGGCCTTCTTATGTCCTCCGAAGTTTACGCAGTACTCGGAAGCACTCTCTATTGCATGATATATGTCGAATTCGCCGTATGCTCTTGAAGAACCCTTAACGTTCTCAGTATCAAGACCGTCATCCGTAAAAACGATCGCACTTCTTCTGAAATGCTGCGACAGCTTACCGGCGACGATCCCGAGAACTCCCTGATGCCAATCCTTGCCGTAAGCAACGATAGGCCCCTTCGTATTTGTAAGGAGCCATTCCTCAGGCCTGTTACTGTTCTCGATCTGAGCCTTTGCTTCTTCGAAAACTTTGGCTTCGATCTCTTTTCTCTCATCATTCTGCTTTGTAAGAGCCATGGCAGCCGCCTTGACCTTACTCCTGTCGTCATTGAGGAAAAGGTTAAGCGCATCGGAAGAATCATAAAGCCTTCCTGCCGCATTGATCCTCGGAACGAAAACAAACGAGATATAGGACTCATCCGGCTTCTTTCCGGAATCCAGGAGCATCTCATTCATTACGCGGATTCCGATATTTGTCGGCTCTTCCATGCTCTGGAAAGCCTTCTTGACCAAAGTCCTGTTCTCGCCGATTATCGGAACGAGATCTGCGATGGTAGCTATACCGGAAAGCTCGATGACCTGACGCCATACGCTCGGGAACACCTTGTGTCTCTTATCTCTGCCGAGAGCCTCGACGACCTTCATTGCAACTCCTGCGCCGCAAAGATCGACACAAGGATATGTGTTGTCCTGTCTCTTGGCACAGATAACCGCATCTGCGCAAGGAAGTTTATCCTGAACCATGTGGTGATCGGTTACGATGACCTTTATTCCGTGTTCTTTGATCTTCTCGATGGTATCAAAGTTAGAGATACCGCAGTCGACCGTTATAAGAAGCCCCGGCGCCTTTCTTAAGACATCCTCAAGGATGTAGTCCGTAAGGCCATAACCGTGCGCAGCTCTCTGCGGCACGATGTAATCCACATCGCAATTATGACTTCTGAAATATCTTACAAGGATGGAGGTAGCCGTAACACCGTCCGCATCATAATCTCCATAGACAAGGATCTTCTCTCCTTTATCCATGGATTCGACGATAATATCAACAGCCTTTTGCATATCCACGAATAGAAACGGGTCGTGCCATTCAGAAGGATTCTCGCTTAGAAAATCCTCCTTCCTGCCTTCCGTGTCAATTCCTCGGGATTCAAGCAAACGCTCCACAATCTGATCCGCGTCGACCTCACCCAAGGTCAGCGCGCAATCCCAATTCTTGCTCGTTAACAGCATATATTACATCTCACTCTAATTATTTGTTTACATTTTACCAAAAAAAGTGAGACAAAAAAAGAACTGCTCACATATGTGAACAGTTCCGTTAAGAATCAAATCCAATCAGCGCTTGCGCTTTCTTGCAGCCTCTGACTTCTTCTTACGACGTACAGATGGCTTCTCATAGTGCTCTCTCTTACGTACTTCAGCGAGAACTCCTGATCTTGCACATGAACGCTTAAATCTGCGAAGCGCACTATCAAGGGACTCATTCTCCTTAAGTCTGATTTCTGACATTCTTTATCCCTCCTCTCGTGCGTAGAAATAATAACGCAAGGGATTATACTAAAAACTTGATATCAAGTCAACAAATACTTGAAAACAGGGATTCAGTAATTTCTTGTTTTTTACTTTCCAGCCTTTTCGAGATTCCTGATGTTTTTTCGAAAAAGCAAGAACAATGATACCACAGTAAGAAGGATGCCCGCTACCATTATGACCATACCGGAACCTCTGCCGACGCTTATATTCATGACTTTCGCCGTTACATCGGCAAGGACGCCTGAAGCTGCAAAAGCTACGACATAGCCGAGCTGCGAGATGAAACCGATGATGCCCCAGGCCCTTCCCTGAGTTTCCTCAGGAATGTTGATCCTGATGAGGTAATCAAGGCTGTTGTTGGCGATAGGAAGCATAGCAAAGAAGAAAAAACCTGCAACAGTCATGAGGATCACGTTCTCTTTGATGCCGAAGACCGTCATTCCGATACCGCTTAATGCAAGAGAGAATGAAAGAAGCTTAACAAAGTGCTTCTTGATGCCCAAAGCGCCCAGGACAACGCTTGTTACGAGCATTCCGCTGGCACATATGGTCTCAAGGGTTCCAAGGGTCTTTTCGTCCCTGAAAGCAAGCACCATAGGTTCGGAAAGTGTCATCATTATTCCGATGAAGCATGTGATAACGGATGTCATGATTATGAGGGTCATAATGCCTTTCTTGGCCCTGATGACTGCAAATCCTTCCTTGATACCGTTTTTTAGTGATACATTCTCGTCGCTCTTTTTACTCTCGATACCTCTTCTTACAACTGCCGTAGTTATTACAGTAAGAAAAAAAGTGCAGATGTCGATGATAAGAAGAAGCTTAATGTCGCTTATAGCAAGGAGGAATCCCGCGATAATAGGAGAAAGAAGGTATCTCGCGCTTCCTGCGATACTTACAAGTCCGTTCGCCTTTGAATATTCTTCTTTGGTAAGCATATCTGTAACGGTCGCCTTGTAAGAAGGCTCCAAAAGTGCCGAGAACACGGAACTTATGGTAACACCTATGCAGATATCAAGAAGCGTAGCTCCACCCATGAACATACGGATCAGGATATATATAAGGCCGATGGCGGAAAGTCCGTCACCGAGCATCATCAAAGTCCTTCTGTCATAGCGGTCGGCAAGGATTCCCGCAGGAACGCTTAATACCAGCATCGGGAAAAATGCCAAAAGCGTAACAAGTGACGTACAAGCCGCACTTCCGGTCTGCTTATAGACATAAACACCGAGACCGAAACTTGTAAGTCCGCCACCGATCGCTGATATAAACTCTCCCGCCCAAAGGAGAAGAAACTTACCGAAATTCGAATCCTTAGACATATCATCCTCCGATAAAATCACATCTTTATGATTCAGATGATATCCAAGAATTTATTAAACAATCATTAAATGGTAATTCACGCCTTGTTATCAGGAACAAGTGAGCTCAAGAACCTGAACAGAATACAATAACCAAGTCCGACCACGCTGAATACGACCGAGGTGATATCATTACCGCGATACAAGGTACATCATGATCATAAAAGACTCCGATCCCAAGGCCGATAAGCCATAAGCACGCGACAGGCAGATATTTATAGAAAACGGATCTTTTATTTGCCGTAGACATGTCTTGTAACATTCATGATATTCCCCGTAGTAATGATCCCTATTACGTCTTTGGCGTAAGAAACTACCGGAGGCACAAATATGATCTCCTCGATCTTATAATCTCCGTACTGAAGGCCGATATCGGCTCTCGTAAGATTCGTAAAGCTCATATCCCTGATCTTCTTTCCGTAACCGAGGAAACCTGCGACCATGGTGACAAAACTGCCGTCAACAAACCCTGCTCTCACCAGATTCAAGGCATCCTTCAAAGTCGGTTCCAGATGCCTCATGAACTCCAGGGAGAAATAGCGGTGTTTGGGATCAGAAAGCTTATCCTTCATCAGACGATCCACCCGTCTTGCATTATCCTCGAACGACTGCCTGTTATCATACCTGACCTTAATGGCAATACCCGTTACCTGGTTACCCATCGACCTGTTACCATCGGTCCTTCCGTCAGCCGCGATCCCAAGTGCCAGCTTCTTATCCGAACCCTCAATAAATCCGGTAATGAGATAAGAAGTCAGCGATACTCCGATCTCCCTTGATCTTTTAAGAAGAGTATCGAGCTCTTCCTTGTCATATCTTCTTACACTTACATCGGTCTTACGGCCGGTCCAAAAGCCGCTGTATTCCTCATCCATGTCACGATATGTATAGGTGCGTTTCAGCTTTGCCCATTTACGGTTCCAGTATCTTGTAAGAAACTTATAACCGAAGGATAATCCGCTCTCATCAGGTATGTCTTCGAAGGGCAGATTCCTGAACGGAACATATTCCGCCTCGTCTCCTTCAAGACACTTCATAAATGTCTCTATGAAATAGAGCAATGACTTACCGTCGCCTCCGAGATGATGCATCATGAAGATGAGTCCGTCAGGCGATACGAACGCCCTTATAAATTCTCCCTCTTCGATCCTGAACCTTCGCCTCTCGTTAACGTATATTAGTTCTTCCAGGGAACTTCCGGTCTCGGTTATGGAATTATGCGGCTCATCGTTATCGACGTAATACGCTTCACCTGACGGTTCAATAATGACTTTGGATCTTAATACCTCATGCATATCACAAGTTCTTATAAACGAATCCCTGAGATCATCGAATGCCACTCGGACATTCAGTCTTACATTCATAACTATCAATATATTTGTATCAAAAAGATCGACTCTTTCTGTCTCAAGTCTGTATCTCATAAGTATTTTCTTATCCCTGCTACCCACTGCCTCATGACTATACTTGTAGGCGTTATCTTGGAATAGATCCTGAAGTACTGTGCAAAAAAGCCCGGAACCGACATATCCTTTCCTTTACTGCTGTCCTTAAGGGCTTTATCCACTACAAGATCAGCACTTACCATTCCCGGATAGTTGATCTTTTTCCCGTCTTTTTCTCTCGGCAGCATCCCCGTATCAACCCAATAAGGGCACACGGAAGTTACCGTTATCTTTCTTTCCCTGAGTTCATGGTTCAACGCTCTTGAAAGGTTCTTAAGATATGCCTTGCTTGCCGAATAGACGGAAAGATAAGGATTAGGCTGAAAGGAAGAAGCAGATGAGATATTTAATATCCTGGAACCTTCATGCATGAACGGCAAACATATAAGCATAAGTTCAGACGGCGCACTGCAGTTTACCTTGCAAAAGCTTACGACCTGATCACAGGTCATCTTGCTGAAATCACCCATATAAGCGACACCTGCATTATTAACGAGCATCCTTATATCTGGATCTTCTTCACGGATGAGATCGTTTATAACCTTCATTCCGCCATTTCCAATATCAGCTTCGATCACTCTTACGTTAGAATGCTCCTCCTTCAGCCGATCGAGCTTTTCCCTGTTCCTTCCTATCGCCCATACTTCTTCTATGTCATCCATTGTGCTTATTCTCTGAATAAACTTTTCCCCTATACCGCCGGTCGCACCAGTCACTATTGCAACCCTTGTCATCTCACACCTCCAAAAGACGTGCGAGCGTCTCCCTGGTGACCATCTTGCACTCATTAACGAACAGTTTCTTAAGTGCATACATATAGACAGTTCCCCAATAAAGATCAGCAAGATAGACCGGATCGCCCTTAACTACAGAACCTTCCTTCTGGCCCTGCCTTATGATCTTGGCCATATGCTTGTAAAGATCATTTTCATAGAGCGTTTCCTCCTGCTCCAGCATGAGCTGTGAAACGATAGTGATCTTAACTACATAATCCTCATCGTTGTTGAGCTTTCTTTCCATATCGGCAGAGATCATATCGATCTTTGTCTTTGCAGGCAAAGGAAGCTTAGATACCTTCTCAAGATTTCTTACCTGATCTTTATTATCGGCATTCTTCCTTATCTCTTCGAAAAGTTCCTCTTTGGACTTGAAATAAAGATAGATCGTTCCCTGTCCTATACCTATGTGCTTTGCAAGATCTCCGATCTTCGTATCCCCAAAGCCGTTTCTAGCAAAATATAATGAAGCATTCTTAAGTATCCTGCTCCTCATATCCTCCCTGATCTGCTTACACTGTTCTTCTGTTTTTGGCATGTATCTGTTCCTCTGTTTTTAACTGAACGAATATTCATTCATAAAGTGAATATATCACGGGTGTATTTTTCTGTCAACACAAAAACAGGGAGCCCCGCAGGGCTCCCCAAATCCTAATCGCGTAACAACGGCTTTACTGTGAAGGATAACCAATCAGGAAGGATCAATAGGCCGGTTCAATCAAACCGTAGTTGCCGTCCTTACGCTTGTAAATTACACTTACGACGTTGGTATCAGCATCCAAATAAACCAAGAAGTTATGCCCAAGCATTTCCATCTGCAAAATTGCGTCTTCCGAAGACATAGGTCTTAATTCAAATGTCTTTCTTCTAATTATCTTCTTCTCCTCTTCATAATCCTCAAAATCGAAATCAGAATCTGCTTCGTCTTCAAGGTAGCTTACGATCTGCGGGTAATCTTTCTTCTGCTTTAAGAATTTAGTCTTCTGTCTCCTTATCTGTGACTCAAGCTTATCGATTGTTCTATCAACTGCTGTAAGGATCTCTTCGTCTCTGGACTCTGCTCTGTAGATCCTGTTGTTGAGTTTAAGAGTGATCTCTACGACCATTCGGTCTCCCTCAGGTCTGATTCGTATATTGAAGGTGCCTTCCTCACCAAAATACTTGTCGAATTTGCTCATCTTGTCGGCAATCTTCTTCTCAAGTCTCTCTCCGATACGAATGCCTTTTCCCTGCGTAGTGATCTTCATAAAATCACATCCTTCCCGTGATGTTTTCTAGAGGACTTTCGTCCTTGAATCAATTATAATTCATAACTTGTTTACAGATTGTAACAGTCATAACCACTTTATTTTCGAAAAAATGTTATAATGAAAAAGATGGGGCTTAAGAAAGACTTAAGTCCCATCTTTATTATCCGAATATCGATATTATTCTTCAGATCCCTCTGTCTTCTCAGGTTCAGAAGTCTCTTCAGCAGCTTCCTCTGTTGTCTCTTCAACAACTTCTTCAGATGCTTCTTCCTTTTCTTCTTCTTTTACTTCCTCAACAGAAGGCTCTTCAGCCTTAGGTTCTTCGATCGCAGGAGCCTCAATAATAGGCTCGACCTTGGAAGGCTTTACTTCACCCGGAGCATTCTCGGAACCTGGTTCAAACTTGGCGCCGCATGCAAAACAGAATGCATAAGCAAGCATGTTCTCCTTACCGCAGTTAGGGCAAAGCTTAAGGCCCTTAGCAAAGAGGATCTTAAGTTCGCAATCTCTGATCTCGTCATAAAGATCGCTTACAGCCTCACAACGTGTGTTGATGTCCTTTGTTACGTCAACGGACATATCCTTATATTGTCCATAGTAAAGTCTTCCGATCTGATCGAAGTACTTTGCTATTACTCTGTTCTTCTCTTCGATTGACTTCTGGTATCCGGAGATAACCTTAGTCTTTGGATCAAAAATAGCCATTTATAAATCCTCCTCAAGGAAACGATCAAAATAGATTATACACTATACCGACGGTTTTTGCTTGTTATTCTTTATTTCCCGAAGCCGACATGTAATTGTTCAGATATCTCTCTTTAGGTCTGTTGGACATTATTATTCCGCTGGACATAACACAGATACTGATGATGATGCCTACTATGGCAGGAACTTCAGCTGAATGGATAATGCCGAAATATGACATGGATGTATAAAGGACAGGAACGATCGAAAGAGACGCATCCACTATTCCTATAACTTTCATGACTCTTATGACAGGCGTTTCTTTTCTTCTGGTAACGAAAAGTCCGTAGATCGCAAATGCATTTTTGAACACCGCAAATGTCACGAAGCAGTATACAAGTCCGCCTCCGATCAGGACTACATCGCCGACCAGATACATCCTGATACAAAGAGCCAAATATGCTGCACCGATCAGGAAGATAAATCCGCCGCTTCTGTTGTGGATGGCAAATTCTATCTCATACTTCTTTACTGAGTCTTCTATGTTCTTGATATAGATGTAATTCTTCATGGTCTTATATCTGGCGAAACCCAAGAAGACGAAATATACGGCGTGTAGAATAAGCCAGAAAGATTCAAGATAAAAACCGAAGATCAATTTAAAGAACGCAAGAATCGAGTTCGCAACAATAGAGATCGCGATAAGAGATACATTTATATCTTTATCTTCGATCCTGATCTTGACCCTTTCAATGATATTGTGCTTGCAAAATCTATACATTTCCCTTAATTACTCTATAAAACTGGTGTTACATATATTATGGAGCAACAATATTATTCCGCAATCCCAAAGAATCAATAAGCATCCGGGCTTGTTTCCTGAATAATTGAACAAATTGACGATTACTTGAAGTACTTGTTTTCGAAATTAAAAACCGTCAAAGGCTTACTGTAGTAGTATCCCTGAAGAACGTCCGCACCCATGTCACGGATTACTTTAGCCTGGTTTTCATTCTCTACGCCCTCAACGCAGACCTGCTTTTTAATGGAGTGCGCAAGCATCGTGATAGCCGAGATAAATGATCTGTTAAATGCAACGGTATCCATATCATCAACGAATGCCTTATCGATCTTGATCTCATCGACAGGAAGCTCTCTTAAATAGTTGAATGAAGAATAACCTGTACCGAAGTCGTCCAATGCGATCCTTACGTTCTCGTTTCTGAGCCTTATGAGATTCTGACGGCACATAGCGATGTTTCTCATGAGGGATGTCTCCGTGATCTCCAAAAGGATATTCTTCGGAGAAAGATTGTATCTGGCAAGAACGTTCAGAACATCGTTGGCAAAATCCCTTCTTACAAGGTCATCAGCCGTGACATTGATATGAACATAGAAATTCGGATCAGCACCGTTAGCGAGCCACTGAGCACACTGACCGATAGCCTTATCGAGGATCCAGGAGCCGATTATCTCCATCTGGTCGGTTGACTCGAGAGCATTAACAACTCTTTCAGGGTTAACAAGTTCACCGTTAGGAGCAACCCAGCGAAGGAGTGCCTCAGCACCGCCCAAGGTCTCTGTCTTGGCATTGATAAGAGGCTGATAATAAAGCTGGAAACTATCCATGTTATTACGGATGGACTGAGAGATCTGAAGCTCAAAGTCCAGTCTTTCCTTAAGTTCTCTCTTATCAACCGGTGAATAGATCGCATACTTAAGTTTCTTATCCTGCTTAACCTTATGAAGCGCGATCTCGGCATTAACGAGAAGCTCGTCAACAACGGAACCGCAGGACGGATAGATAGCAGCAGAAAGACCGTAAGTTACAAAGAATGATCCTCTTCCCATCTCGAGCGGCTGGATACTTTCTTCCTGAAGATAACTCATGTACTCTGCAACTTTGATCCTTGAAGCATGAGGCCAAAGGATACAGAAGATATCAACACCTATGTGATAGATGGATGCTCCGTCAGGAAGATGCTTTTGGAGCATATTACCGACGGCGATCAAGATCTCGTTTCCGGCAGATCTTCCGTAACGGTCATTATAGGAATGGAATCCGTTAATATCGATAAGAACAACGGCAGCAGAGAGAAGATCCTTGTTCCTGAATACGAGTTCAGCATCGGAAATAAGTCTCTCACGTGTCGGGAAACCGGTAAGTTCGTGACATGAAGCATTACGCTCAACGCCCTCTCTTACCTCGTTCATTCTTGTAAGGTCAAAGACAGTACCTACGATCATGAGGGAATGTCTTGTATTGTCAAAGAAGCTCTTGCCTCGGCATGCGATCCAGATATTCCTGTCACCTTCGACCGGAACACGGAACTCTACGGAGAATTTTTCTTCCTGACCGTCGACTACCTGATGCATGATGTCCCTGAAACGCTTACGGTCTTCAGGAACGATCTTGGAAGCGATGAGTTCAATGAGTTCACCGTCCTGCTCTGTCGGGATACCCGGAAGTATCTCGTGAATATTCTCGGAGAAAACGATCTTACCGATCCTGTAGTCGGCATAGAAAGTAATAGCAGATGTACCCTCGATCAAGTTAGTCCTGATGGATTCATCCTCGACAAATCCCGTGATATCACTGAAAGATCCGGAAATGTATTGAGGATCTGCGCCGGGAACGCCGTCTTTATCGGCATCGGAAAGGCCGTTGGCATGAAGGTGGATCTCACCTCTGTTGGCAGAAAGGAATCTGTACGTTCCGTCAAACTCAACCGATTCATGATGGATAAAACTCTTGATCTCATCACGAAGTCTCTCGACATCATCCTGATGAACGAATCTGTAGATCTCGTTAGAAGCGTTCTTTATCTTCCAGGAAGAAAGATCGAAATCTTCCATGATCCTGTCATTTACGTAAAGCGCATCACTTATAACGTCATATGTGAAAAGATAATCGTTAATGCCCTTGCTGAACAACTGACATGCGATACGGTCACGTAAAGTCCTTGATCTGTCTACCAATATACCGAAGATGTAATTTTCCTTATCAACATTGATAAGCTGCATATAAGCTTCCACTTCGAGCATCTCGAACTGGGATTTACGGAGAGTGTGGGAAATGGAGATGTGGTCGACATTTGAGAAGACCAGATCCTTGAATGCGTTCTGATACTTTGCCCCGATCGCTTCTCTCTCAGTTTCAGGAACAAACTGGAGATAAGACGTAAGAAGGACATCCTGTGACGCGAGAGATCCTAAGATCTTTCTCATTCCGTCACTGAAGTACATTCTTTCTTCTCTCGGGATAACTATAAAATTGCATATGGAAAGGTCAGAGAAAAGTGGCTTAATCTCTTCAACTGCAGTCATTTCTAAGATCCTGAGCATCTCATCTCTGGATCTGTAAAGGTCAGATTGCATCTCGTTCAATTTTGTGACTCCCCTAACAAGCAATGCTAAAGTTTATTTTATCAGATTCAGGGTATATGAGTACAGTTCTTTTTTGCTCTTACCTGTAAGTTTTGCAAGTTTGGCTGCAGTTTCTTTTGTGGAACATCCCTCATCGAGGAACTTTCTGGCCATAGCTTCAATGTCTATATCTTGAGTCTCACTGGTATCCTTTTCGCTCGTTGGTTCTAAGCAGATAACGAATTCGCCTTTTGGAGGAGTCTCGGTAAAATACTCCTTTGCCTCAGACATCTGAAGCCTTACGACCTGTTCGTATTTTTTTGTAAGTTCCCTGCAAAAAGCCGCCTTACTTCCCGAAAAGCCTGCCTCGCTAAGGTCATCTATGGTCTTAAGGAGCCTATGCGGGGCCTCGTAAATGATGATAGTCTCGTTATAAGATCTGAGGGCTTCAAGCCTCTCTTTACGCTCTTTGGCAGGAACAGGGATAAAACCTTCAAAATGATAATATCTGGTATCAAGG
>JAGCGK010000146.1 GCA_017649645.1 Clostridiales bacterium
AGCTTCACCTTGATCTCTTCATTTAAAGGATCAAAATACTCAAGCTCTCCCTGCTTAAGGCTCAGGACATTTATCTTCTTGTACTGTCCGGAACGAATAGCAAGCTGGATCAGTCCCTTGTATCCGATCTGGAACTGTGCGACCTTGCAGCCACGCTTGGTATCATTAAAGGGAACCATGTAGAAATAAGAGAGCTGCGGAGAAGGTGAAAGGTTTAAGGTCTCTCCGAGGAGTGCAGCTGACAGGATGCTCTGATTGGTGCATTCCTGAAGAGCCGGATTGGTCTGAACTGCGGATACTATGGAAGTGATAAACCTTGTTCCGTTCTTGCCGCCTACGATGTTGTTGATCTGTGTCTTTACTGCATCCTGTGTAAGGTATGCAGCCATACCCATCTTCTGATTTGCCTTTGTTAAACTGTTTGATACTGATGCCATTTATTTATCCTCCTTAATCTTTATAGGTCTAAATTCGATTCCATTTGCGTTAAAGAATGTCTTAAGTGCTGCTGCCTGTGTGCTGTTAATTAAAGCTTCAAACTGTACCCACATCTGCGGCTCTTCGGGCTTATCCGGTGCCACAGGAATAGTGTTCGGATATTCCTTCTTCAACTCTGCCAGTCTCTCTGCTCCAGGCATAGGTACGAGATGATGTTCTTCCTCTTCCTGCATCTTCTTCTTGGCTGCTTCAATCTCGCTCAGCTCCCTAACCTTTGCCAAGGCTCCGGTAACATCCAGAGTACGCTGATAATAGATAACAGCTTCATGTGAGTATGTAGGCAGTCCTGCGAGTGTCTGGCAGTTCTTGATGATGTCTTCCTTGGTCTTCATGAGACTTTCTTCAATCTGCTTCATGGAGAATGATGCGTTAAGCCATCTGGGATCAAATATCTTCTGATCCAACTTCACAAACTCAGGGAAGAGCATATCGTTGAACATAGATTCTATTGCAGCTCTCTTCTCGTCCTGCTTGATCTGTTCATAAGCCTTGATCTGAGTGTCGATAGCCTGCACCGGCTTGTCGATGATGGCTATAACCTCATCAATCTGCTTCTTGAACTGCTCAAAAGGTACTAAATACTCCTTCTGTCTTCTGATACGCTCATCATTGAGTGCCTTCTTCAGCCTGTTAAGGTCCGCCCTGTCCTCTTTGGCGGCCTTGATGTTGTCATCCGTGTATACTATCTTCGTATACTGTTCTGTCTTTGCCGCTATCTGTGTCTTAAGCTCCTCAAAGTTGAAGCTTATAGCCTCGGGCAGTTTGTACTCATTTACTTTTAACTCCATTTACTCTCCTTTCAGTTCGGGAAGTATAAGTGCCGGTGGAGTCTTCCGCTCCACATGCTCCCAGAACTCTCTTTCTTTTTCTTTCAGATAATCAATTTCTTCCTGCTTACGTTCTATAAGATAATCACGGATTGCTATCCGCTTATCTCCTCTTTTGTGGTACCGTATGTATGCTCTCAGGACCGCAAATTCAGCTTCGAGCACCATCATGTAGTGATTGACCTGCACATAGTAATTATCCGGAATGCGGTCATCCCATTTTTCCCAGTCCCTGTCTCTCATTATCTCTGTAGTTTTGATCTCCAGGATACCGAGCCTTCCTTCCTGATCTGTGAGCCAGCCATCAAGGGAAGCCTGCGCCCAGGGATAATCTTCGTTGCTCCATGAATTGTTTGCCTTATAATCAACCTTGTACTCCGGATGATCTAAAGCGAAGAGCTGACGGATGGAAGCTTCTGCCTTGTGTCCGAACTTGACTACTTCCTTATCCGAGATATCCGGTGGAATGTCCTTGCCAGTCTTGTAGTTATAGATATCAAGGTTGGAAGTCCAAGGATTGAGTCCGAGTATGGCCGCAGCATCCGAGCCGCCTATCCCCGTTCGGTGTTCAAGCCATCCTTTTCGGGATCTGTATGTAACCATCTTGATCTTACCCATCTTCTTCCTCCTTGTTCACCGGACAAATTGTTGTCGGAGTGCCTGCCAGATATCCTTCACCGGTACCAGGATCTACAATCGTATAATATGGCTCTATACTGACTATCTTCCCTTTATGGCCAGTCAGGAAAAACAAAACTTCTTGCCCGAGGTATCTTTTAAAGTCATATTCACACGGTCTCCGTCTTTGTTGAGGATTATGGATATCAAATATGCTGAGCTGTCCTTCATTCTTCATGTTATCCCCTTTAAATACTCATCTATCGTGATCTGTTTCGCAGGTACATCTCTCCAACCTACTCCAATATAATCAAGGACTTTTCCCCAGCCATACTTATTGCCATTCTCATCCGTACAGCATTTATTCATGTAGAAGTCCCATTCCTTCGGATTGTCTTCACGGAGAATATCAAAACGATGCGGCCTTTCTTCCAGATGGATGCCAAAACCACACATGCTGCATCCGGTTCTTTGTGCCCTGGTAGTGTAATAATCTCCGTTCTCTTTCTGTTTGATCTCTCCGTAAGCTGTCGGGATTATGCTCTCAACAGGTTCGTATTTCGTCCCTTCCGAGTATGGCTGCTTATAATACAGTTCCTCGAAGATATCCAAGTGATCGTGATACCACTTATCCATCTCCAGAGCTAATCGCAGGATGTCATTCCTCATGAATATTGCAAAAGGAGCACTCCGCACGGTACCTCTGCCATAGTAATTGCATCCATGTTCTATAAGAGCTTCTTCTCTCTGACCGCCCTCGGATGCCATAAGCCCAAGATAAGGATAAGAATTATGTTCTTTAGCCCAATCATCACATGGCTTTTCTTTCAGCCAGTAACAGCAGTCATTGGAGACTTTGAAGTCTGGTTTTCGATAACCAACACCCTCATTCTCATTTTCATAACCTCCGAAGAGCTTCAGCCATTTGTCAGGAAGCTGCATTCTGCTATTCTTTGCAAAATGTCCCTGTGCTCCGCATTCTCCTGTGATGATTGCATGACGGACTGTCTTATTCTGCTCTGTAGGATTCTGTAGAAGATTTATCTTGCCAGCTATTCTTTTTGAGATTACCGGAAAGCCGCACTCCTGAAGGACCTGTGTCTTTGTCTTGTAGCTCTTTACCATCTCCAGCCCGAGTGCTTTATGTACTCTCTGATTGCCCTTGTCTTCCAAGGAAGATACCGTAATGCCAGGAACATCTATTCCAATGCTTTTAAGCCATATATAGAGCACTATGGAATCCAAGCCGCCTACCGATACATGACAATTCTTTCCCATCTTCTGACATTCGATAAGGAATGAGTGAGCTATGCCATCCTGCCGGTATAATTTTGCTTCATAATCCATTTCCTGTAGGACTGTGAAGTTCTGCTTAAGATGCTGCTTAGCTTTTCTCCAAGCGTTCTGAATATCCTCCGGAGCTTCTACCGGTGCTCCGAGGTTCAGCTCATCATCTTCATCAAATATTGTGTATTGGTGACTCATCTTCCCTCTCCAATCTCCATAAACCTATCCCAGCAGCTACGAGTATCACTATGAACACTGCCGACCTCTTAGCCGAAGTAGCAAGGCTTATCATGTCCTGATCTAATGCTCCTACGGTGCCCCATAAGCCGATAAATGCCATAACTGCGAGTGCAAAACATATAAGTGCGAGTACATTCTTCATATAAGCCCCTCCTGAATGTTTAATTGATGTTTGTAGGTCTCTGCCTTATCCCTGTCGGTGAAGTATGGCCCTTTGTATTGGATCGCGCCAGGATATCTTCCCTGTCCGGTATACCGCCCGACATTGTACTGTTTCTCTCCGTTCACATAACGAAGGAATACTCTCCACTTCTCAGCCATACTCAATCTCCTTTTTCTTAGCCAACTCATCGAACCACCTATCAAGCTTATTGGTGTCAACGTACCAGATACCGCCTTTACATTCCTGAAAGAATGGAGAGCCTTTCATGTGACATAACCGCTTGATCTTGGTCGGTGGAAGTCCCTGGCTGACTAAAGTATTAGCCTTTACTATCATTTACTTCCCTCCCGTTTGCGCTATTTCTTCACTCATGCAAGTTCTTTTGTAAAAAAAATGCGTCCAAGTTCCTCATATGTAAGATGCAACGCATCTGCAAGCACACCAATAGTATCATAAGAGGGCTTCTGCTCCCCCTTTACAATGCTTGATAATGTGCTTCTATTCAGTCCGGTAGCCTCTTCAAGCTGTAAATAGCTGTCAATATTAGACTCTACCATGGCTTTTTTAAATTCTTTGGCATCAATATTTCGCATCCCAGCTCTCCTTTCTTTCAAGTTTTGCATTTCTCTTGCATATCTGTATGTTATCATACTTGCAAGATTAATGCAAGTAGTTTCTGAAATTTTTTTGCATGAGTGTAAATTTTTTCTTGTCATGTGCCGATATATGTTGTACAATAGCGTTGAGAAAAGGAGATCAACACATATGAAAATTAATACTGAAGCGATTAAGCAGTTAAGAATACAAAACGGCTTAACTCAAAATGATGTTGCTGTAAGGCTCGGAGTTTCCGAAGCAACTGTATCAAGATACGAAAGCGGTCAGATATTCAAAGTGTCCCCCAAAGTTTTGCTTGGCTATTCCAAGCTTTTTCATGTTTCCATAAATTCACTTTATGAGAATGCAGAGACTGAATGGGTAAATGCTTTAGAAGCAGCCGGGATGCACGATCCTCGTGTAGCCGGCTTTATTGAATACCTTGAAGAGCAGGCTCAAAAAGAAGCATTTGAAATGAATGATTTAAGTGCAAGAGAAAAAGAAGTTATCCAAAAATATAGAGAGGCTGACGATAAAATTAAGAACATCGTTGATACTGCTCTCGGAGTAGCCGTGTATATCGATGAGCTTCCTGATCCTAATGATGAGGTATAGTCTATGGATGATAAAGAATTTAAGCAGCGTAAGTTTTGGGCTACAATTATTGTAGTCAGCATAGTTATAATTGCTATCTGTGGCAGTTTCCTGCTTTTTAGAAAATGGGGCAAAGATGCTGACGAAAAAAGATTTAATGAAGCTCTTGCAAACATGAAGCAAACTCTCTTAGTAAATTCTGGAATGCGTTACTCTATCAATACTGCCGGACATACTGTTTATGTAAAATTTTGGACGGACGGTATGGCAGCAGCTTCAAAATTGGCCTATGATGGGAATAATGAGGCCTTAGCTAATTGGACCGAACTCAAAGGATCTATGTTAGGCTTAGCGAATGCTTTTCACGAGCAATTTATATTGATAGATGATGCTGTTATTTTCCTTTCGCTTGTAAATGAAAGTAATACTGACAGGGATTTACTTGTTTTCAAAAATAGAGAATTAGTGTATGATGTTGTTACAGGATATACGAAAGGAGACTGAGCATGGCAAAGTATACGAGACAGAAGAGCGGATTATACCGCACAGCCATTCAGATCGGGTACAGTGATGACGGTAAGCCGATAAAGAAGTATTTCTCCGCATCCACTATCAAGGAGCTGGAGAAGAAGGTATTTGAAGCTAAAAATGACCTTCTGAGCGGTCTGACAGTCAATGATTCTACTACTTTCGGA
>JAGCGK010000147.1 GCA_017649645.1 Clostridiales bacterium
ATGTATGACTATATTGCCAAGTCAGGTGATGTTAAATGGATCAAGATAATCGACAAATATGGCCTTAGTGATGAGGAGCAAGAGAAGTGGAGAGAAGAGATCCAATCTAAGTTTCCACTAATGACTACTACTGATGAATAAGAGAATTCAGTTTGTCTCTTATATCTTAATCGTTTTGCTTATTAGCTCTTCTGTGCATCTTGCTCTTGACCGTATCGATATAAAGTCCCGGATGGAACAGGATAAGGAGAGGGAAGAGCTCGAGTCGGCCGGCGAGCATGTCGAACATCAGAACGTATTTTGAGAAGTGGTTGAAGAACGAGAAGTTAGATGTCGGACCGACGAGGTTTAAGCCCGGACCGATGTTGTTCATGGTCGCGAGGACTGCAGAGAAGTTTGTCGCGAAGTCATAGTTTTCGATAGAGATAAGAAGGATCGAAGTGAAGAAGATGATCATGAACGTAATGAAGAATACGTTGATCGCACGAACGACTTCATGCTCTACCGGTTTGCCGTCCATCTTGACCTTGCTGACGCGCTTCGGATGGATGTAGTTCTTGAGTTCTTTGCCGATGGTCTTGATGAGGACGACGAGACGGGTGACTGGGAAAGGGATAATTGGAATACCTGATGAAAAAAACGCAATGACAGATCACTATGTTACTATAACAGGAGTTATATTTGATAGAGAATCTGGAAAAGAGTGGTTGAGAATTCAGAGCTGGGGAGAGCAATACTATATTTTGTTTGAAGATTTTTGTAACTATAACGATTTTATTGATTGGGCTGAAGGAACACTAGTAGTTATAAAGTAGGTGATTGAATGAGAAAAATAGTTTGTGGAATGATAGTCTTAATTCTGCTGTTTACCAGTTCGTGCTTTTCAAGAAGTAAAGGACAGGTATACGATGAAGGATATGAAGATATCGAACAACAAATAATTGATAAATATGGTGAGTTTTTAACGGTAAGAGTAACCGACTATGGAGATATGATTCTTAGTCTGAAGGACTCTTACCCTCCAGACGATAAAATTCATTCAAAAGTGCCAGAATATGTGATCGTTGAAGATGTTAGGTTGATGGTTAACAATTATATAGCGGCTAATCCTGACAGCATTCTCTCTAATGATGCAAAAAACAAGTGTCTGAGTATAACCTTGTATGTTCAACTTGGGTCTCATGCGGAAGATCTTTTTGTCATAGATAATTGGCACAACAATTTTGGGAATGGAGATATGAAATGCGAACAACATTTTGGCACTTATTGGAAGATAGATCTCTCTACTATTCGTAACAGGATAAATGAATCTTATATTAGTGATATGTATGATTATATTGCTCAGTCAGGAGATGTAAGTTATATACAAATAGTGTATCCGGGTGTTCTTGATGAGAAAGAAGAGAAAGATTGGAAAGAAGATATCATGGATAAGTTCCCAATGATGAAAGAGTATGTTGAACATGATTGAAAAGCTTTGTATCTTTGGTGCAGTACGGTACGAGAAGGTCATCTAACTTTTACAGTATTTTTTGAAAAAACAACTGGGTCTTTAATCTCTCCGGCAGGTTTTAATCTATATGGCCGCAGATATGATATAATCCATACGTGAATAAGGAATTGAGGGAGGATCCTAGGATGGGCAGAGGCGAGACAGATTGGGAACTGATGGATGCATACGAGATCCAGATGAGGACCATTCCAAGTTTAGTCAGATTTACCAATAAGCGTAAGACAGTTGTCGGTATTGTTTTGCTTGCCGTACTTGTTGCTTTGGTGACCTGCATTTTCTTAACGGCAAGAGTTGATTTTACATTAGCGCAACACCTTGTCGCTTCAGCCATGTGTTGTTTCTGGGCTATAGTCTCGATGGTAATACTTACGTGGTTCATCATTGGCGTTGTGTTGGAAAGACAAGCTTATTCCAAGGCGTGCAGGATGGCTATGGAGCACGATATCTGGGAGAGAGAGAAATTCAGGGAAGAATATCAGAAGACCATAAAAGATCATAACTATAAAAACTAAAAGGTCAGGAGAGGGTATGTTGAAAACAGTAAGAAGTATAGGAGCGGCAGTTGTTATAGGAGCTGTCTTGATGGGGGCAACAGGATGCGGAGACGGCATCCATCCGAAGAAATACAGAGACTTTGCATTAGAGCAGCTTGACGCGATCGAGTACGACGAGAGCGAATTCAAAAAGCTCAAGGAAAAGCAGCGTAATGAAGGAGCGGTGATTTACGTTACAGACGTAAAGTCCACATTGGAACCATATGACACCATGATCAAGGAAACATCACTTCAGCTGTGGGCAGTTAAGAAGTTCAATATGTCATCTGCGGATTTCGAATCATATGAGATCAAGGATGCCACATACGTTGAGTTCTGTGAGGAGATCAAAGAGGGTGATTCCCCGGATCATTCCCTAATGTCCGTAATGTACAGATTTGAAGATCAGGAGCAGGCACTAGCTGCTTTCGAAGATTATCTTGACAGAATGAAGGATTGGACCGGCGTCGATCTTGAGGATCTCGAGGATTGGGAATACGACCTCGACGAGGATAATTACGAAGGACATTTCGGCCTCGTTCTCTCAGGAGACAATCTCAAAGATCAGATCAAGAAGAACATCGACAAGAAGTATCATGCAGTCGGTTTTGATCCGTCAGGTCTTATAAACGAGGTCAACGAATATTGCGACTCCAAGTACAGAGTTGCCGGTTTTACGTATCTTAAGGGCAGAACGGTAACGATCGTTCTTGCCGAGAGTTGGGACGGAGACGATTCTTATATCGCTCCTTTCTGTGATTATTTCTACATGGAAAATCTGTTTGGAGAAGAAAACAGCAAGAGTGTTTATAACGGCTTGGTCGATGCTAATTTCGGAAGCGTGATGATCAAGAAAGATGAATAAGGATAGAGGGATCGATACATGAAACAAAAGAAAATACTGGCGCTTCTCACGGCTGTTGCCGTGTTGCTTGCGTTTTCTTCGTGCTCGAGTTCGGATTCTTCTTCCGGCTCGAAAAATACCGCTGAGGATGACATCTCGGAGCCTGCCGCAACAAGCATCGAAAGTGAGACCGAGTCCACGACGGTTGTATCGCAGGATGACGAGGACCAAAATGATTCCGCGGAAGAAACAACACAGTCTGCAGCCCCAAAAAACTCAGCTGTTATGTCATCACGTGAGTTCGCGGATTATATGCTCGAAAACTACGAGGTGTCAGAGGTCACCCCGGGTGACTTTTATTCTGACATCTTAAACCAGAGCGATGTTGAGAAAGGAACCCTTTGTTACGCTGAAGGAGTTACCGCCCTGGACTACTTTGAAAAATCCAATCTGATAGCTTCGAGAGCAGGAACACTTACCAATCTCAGGCCCGATGATTGGATGCTCACTTATCTTCAGGCCATGACGCAGTATTCCAGATATTCGATGAAAAGCGACGACGGTACCCTCAAGATGATGACAGAGTCCGTGACCCTTTACGATTATTCTGATACCGTCGCGGCCCAAAAAGTATTCACCAACATCATGAAAAGTTACGAGCCTTACGGTCTTTTCGTTGAGGATCTGACAGAGGCTGAATACGGTCTTACTGATGACAAAGGCCACTTCATCATCGGCTTCGGC
>JAGCGK010000148.1 GCA_017649645.1 Clostridiales bacterium
AAGTAATGAGCCAACCGTAAAAATCATGCTGAACAACGGCGGTCAGATCATTGGAGATTTCAAGGATCAGAAATATATCATCCGTATACCATTGGAATAAACGATGATTTGATAAATTCCCGAGTGCCGGGATGATGTGATGGTAAGTTATCTCAGCAGTATTAAATACAGCGGGTGAGAAAACAGATTCGGAGGACATATATGAACGAGACCTTGATCACCAATTTTGTCAAAGCATATGCTCCAGGTAAGGAGCTCGCAAAGCCTGATGAGACATTGCTCGAGTTTGCAAATCAGATGCTTCCGCCGGAGATCGTGTATCTATGGAATGAGTATGGTTTTGGGGACTATGGTGATGGCCTGATAAAGGTGGTTGATCCGAGAGACTACATGGACAGCCTGTATTCTTGGCTCGGCGGTCAGGACTTCCACAAGATTCCAATCATGGTCTCCGCGTTTGGTGACATCTTTTACTACAGGAAACTCGAAGAAGGCGAGAATGATGTTTCTTTGCTGGATATCCATTACCGAAGGATAGATGTGTGCGCCTATTCGTATGAGGGGTTCTTCGGAGGATATATCTTAGATCCTGAGATAAAAGAGAAAGTATTGAGGAAGAGCCTTTTTGACCGGGCTGTCGAAAAGTTAGGAAGTCTTAAGCACAACGAAGCGTTTTTCTTTGTCCCTGCACTTGTTCTGGGTGGTGGCGAAGATATTAAATATGTGAAGAAGGGCGATGCCGGTACCCATCAGCACGTGTTGATTGAAATGGGCAAGTAAGAAGCAAGGTGGATTAGTCTGGCTAATCCCGAATATAATAAACTAACTGTTCTAGTTATCTGAAGATAAGAGTGGAGGCTGGCATGAGAAGGTATGCATTGGGACAACCCGTAAACAAGTTGATTCACGGATGTGATTATAATCCGGATCAGTGGCTGGACCGCCCTGATATACTCAGCAAGGATATTGAGTACATGAAGAAAGCAGGTATCAACGAGGCTACACTCGGTATCTTCTCTTGGTCCTCTTATGAGCCTTATGAAGGTGAATATCATTTCGAGTGGCTCACCGAAATAATGGACAAGCTTTACGAGAACGGAATCAGTACCATTCTTGCTACGCCTTCAGGCGCAAGACCGGTCTGGATGGATCAGAAATATCCCGAAGTCATGCGTGTTGACGGAATGGGACACAGAAACCGTCACGGATTCAGACATAACCATTGTCTGTCGTCAGAAGTCTTCAGAGACAAAGTAAGAACGATTGACAGAAAACTGGCGGAGATAGCAGGAAGTCATCCAGGACTTATCGCCTGGCACATCTCCAACGAGTTTGGCGGAGAGTGCTTCTGTGATCTTTGCAAAGAGAAGTTCAGGCAATATCTGAGACAAAGATTTGATAATGATATTAATAAACTTAATCATGAATGGTGGAGTTCTTTTTGGAGCGCGAAGTATAACGATTTCTCAGATATAGAGCCACCTTATACCAATGGTCAAAATGCTCTTATGGGATTGAAGCTTGAGTGGCATAGATTTACCACATATAACTATGCTGATTATATTACTGTTGAGATCGATGCAATCAAAGAAGGTTCACCTGACAGCAATATACCCGTAACCACGAATCTCATGCAGAGATTCTATGATATCGATTACAGGAAGCTGGCACAAAAGATTGATTTCATTTCATGGGACAGTTACCCGGCATTTCATAACGATTATGAGAGCTATGAAGACACCATGATGATGTCGGCTTTTGATCATGCACTTCTTAGGTGTCTTAAGAAGGACAAGCCGTTTTTTCTTATGGAAAGTGCGCCGGGTCATGTAAACTGGATGAAGTACAACAAACTGAAGCGTCCTTTTGTTCATGAACAATTTTCGTGTCAGACGATCGCAAGCGGATCTGATTCTGTTCAGTACTTTCAGTGGAGAAGATCACGTGGCGGCGCAGAACAGTTCCATGGTGCCGTAATCGACCACAGCGGAACCGCTGACACAAGAGTATTCAGAGATGTGGCTCATACCGGTGAAGTCTTAAGACAGCTTGCTGAGATAGAAGGGTCAGTCAAGAAGAATGAAGCGGCTGTCATATTTGAATGGGATAACTGGTGGTCAATAGATGTATCAGGTGGTTTCAGCCGGGAAACGAAAAAGTATGATATCACCTGTATCAACCACTGGAAGAGTCTGATGCCTTTTGGTGTTGAAGCAGATATTATTTCCGTTAATGATGATTTTGAAGATTATAAGCTAATTATCGCACCGATGCTTTTCCTCATAAGACCTGAGACTATTGAGAAGATGAAGAAGTTTGTAGGAAGCGGCGGCACACTTCTCGCGACATACATGACAGGATATGTTAATGAGAATTCGCTGTGCTATGAAGGCGGTTTTCCGGGAGACGGACTGAAGGAACTCTTCGGTATCATCAACGAAGAGATAGATACTCTTTACCCCTCAGACAGAAATGGGATAATCATGGGCAATGAGAGCATGAGAGTAAAGGACTATGCCGAACTTATCAAGCTTATCGATGCTGATGTGATAGGAACATACACGGATGATTTTTATAAGGGCTTACCTGCAATCACTTGTAACAAGTATGGCAAGGGGAAAGCATATTATCAGGCAGCCAGGATCGGAAATGAAGATATGGGTAAGCTGGCTAGAAAACTTCTTGTGGAGAGCGGCATCAAAATACGCGAGCTTCCTTCAGGAATCGAGTATCACTCAAGGTTAGGTGATGACTTTATTTACGAGTTTTACTTCAATATCGGTGAGGAAACGGCTGTGGTTTCCGAACTTTGTGGAATCGATATGCTTACAGGCAAGGGCATAGACGGCAGTGTAACGATCCTTCCTAAAAGATATATAGTTCTTAAAAAATAAGATAATATGCTTTGTTACTAGACGTGTAAATCAGGAATATAATT
>JAGCGK010000149.1 GCA_017649645.1 Clostridiales bacterium
GGATTCCATGGCATCGATGATTACGATAGCCGTTGTGTCATCCATCGAGATAACAGTAGCTACATCAGAATCGGAATAGAGATTCTGTAAGATCTCAAATGCCTCAGCGCTCTGCTCAGCTCCCGTTCTTACAACGAGGACAAGTCTCGGATTGTTGCAGTCGATCTTATATCCCCTTGCGATCATTGGAACTTCTGATCTGATCTCGTTGTCGAGCAGGACATTACGGATGAAGATAGCCTTCTCCGCATCTGTTCCCTTCTCCTTAACGAGTGTCTTCATCCATTCGGCAATGAGCTGGAGCGAGATCTTCGCATCCGGATCAGTGCTTTCGATATAGAGAATGTATTTGAGCTGTTCTCCGATGAAAACTTTCAGATATGTTCTGTCAGCGGTGGAAGCGAAAAGATTATCTGAAGAAACAACTGCTCTGAAGGAAGGATCTGTTTCTTCTTCACCGATCTCATTCGTCGCAGCAAGGATCTTGCCTGCCGTATCAATCACTCCGCAATTAACGGAAATAATCGATTTTACCTGTCGCATGCATTTTTTAATCTCTTCCATGGTTTCCACCTCTCAAGAAGCATATATGAACGTCCATAAAACGCTACATTAAATCATATTATTTTTCTTTAAAAGGTGCAAGTTTTGGAACGATTTGACACTGTTTTGCCACATAAAAAAGAGACCGTGAACTCTTTTGGGAATTCACGGTCTCTGAATTGAGGTTCTAAGATTAATTACTATTAGGAAATGATGCTCTGCTCTGTATCCTTATCGAAGAGGTGGATACGGTTGGAGTCAACTGCGAGGTCAACAACCTGACCAACTGCAGACTGGGATGTTGTAGGGTCAACACGGCATGTGAGCGGGAGTGATCCGTTAACTGTGACATAGAGATATGTCTCAGCACCGAGCATTTCTACGACGTCTACGTCAGCTGTGAATGCTGATTCAGGGTGATCTGTTACGTATGTAATATCGTCTGTGATAGCCTCAGGTCTAACACCGAAGATAACTTCCTGACCGTCGCGCTCCATTACTTCCTCAACTGCATATCTCTCAGGAAGCTTGATTGTAACGTTCTCGAAAGAAACGAATACATCAGAACCTTCAACGTTGATAACAGCATTGATGAAGTTCATAGGAGGCATTCCGATGAATCCTGCAACGAATGTGTTAACCGGGTTGTCATAGAGCTCCGTAGGAGAGTCAACCTGCTGGATGAAGCCGTCCTTCATAACTACGATTCTGGTACCCATCGTCATAGCTTCTGTCTGGTCGTGTGTAACGTAAACGAATGTTGTCTTAAGTCTGTGGTGGAGCTTTGTGATCTCAACACGCATCTGTACACGGAGCTTAGCGTCGAGGTTTGAAAGAGGCTCGTCCATGAGGAAGACCTTAGGGTCACGAACGATAGCACGGCCGAGAGCAACTCTCTGACGCTGACCACCGGAGAGAGCCTTAGGCTTTCTGTCTAAGAGGTGCTCGATCTCAAGGATCTTAGCTGCTTCCTGAACACGGCGGTTGATCTCGTCCTTAGGCATCTTTCTGAGCTTAAGTGCGAAAGCCATGTTGTCACGAACTGACATGTGAGGATAGAGAGCGTAGTTCTGGAATACCATTGCGATGTCTCTGTCCTTAGGGAGAACGTCGTTTACACAACGATCGTCGATATAAATTTCACCCTCTGAAATATCTTCGAGACCAGCGAGCATACGGAGTGTTGTTGACTTACCGCATCCGGAAGGTCCTACGAGGATAACGAATTCCTTATCTGCTACGTCAAGATTGAAATCTGAAACTGCGACTACGCCGCCTTCATACTTCTTGTAAACGTGCTGGAAAGATAAACTTGCCATAACTTATAACCTCCAAAAATGTGCCCACGCAAAGCGGGCAAGATAACTACGAGAATAGTAACAAAACGCTTATTTGTTTACTATATGACACTCTCAACAAAAAAAGTTTTGCTATTTTGGCATAGTAATTTCCGTTGCTTGGTAAATATATCAAATGCCCTTAAACTATTTTGTGAGTGTTGTACAAGAAAGAGTGGCAAAACAAATAATTTGAGGCATTTTTCCAACTTTTTCTTATTGTGCAATATACCCTTTGGGGCCTGAAAAAAGGGTTCTATATATTACGTTTGGGTTACCTTTACAGGCAATCTGCACCATCAGCCGGCTTATGCGTTATTATGCGGAAAGGTCCCCATTAATACTATTATGTAATATATTTATGCATAATCCGGTTGACTTTTGAATATTTATGCATTATATTGCATAAATCAAACATCAGGGTGGGGATTATTCACCCTAATCGGAGGCAAAGAAAATGGCGATTGAAGAATCTGTTAAGTATGTTTCTATTATAGGATCAACGGGATACGTTGGCGCAGAACTCGTTAGAGGTTTTGCCGGCCACCCCTTCTTCAGATTCCGACATCTGACCAGCCAGACTTTTGCAGGCAAGCCTTATTCTGAGATATATCCCGAATTCAGAGGCATCGTAGATGTTGTCTGTGAAGATCTCCCCTATGAAGAAGTAGCTAAGGATTCCGACCTTGTAATTACAGCTCTTCCTCACGGAGTATCTGCAAAGATCGTTCCCGAACTCCTTAAGGCAGGCACCAAGGTAATCGATCACAGCGGTGACTTCAGATATAAGGATCTCGCAACTTACGAAAAATCATATAAGCTCACTCATCCCAATCCGGAACTCCTTAATGAAGCAGTTTATGGCATTCCGGAATTCTACAGGGAGAATCTTAAGACAGCAAAGCTCGTTGCAAATCCCGGCTGCTACCCGACATGCTCTCTTATCGCTCTCGCGCCCTTCCTTAAGGATCACCTTATAGATGAGGATTCGATCATCATCGATGCGACATCCGGTGTAAGCGGCGCAGGAAGAAAAGCAGATCTCGCATATGCTTTCTGTGAGACTGACGAAGCTTTCAAGCCCTATGGCGCAGTCGGACACCGTCACACTACGGAGATCTCGGAGCAGTGCTCTTTCCTCGCAGGAAAGAAGCCCGGTGATATAAAAGTCACCTTTACTCCCCATCTGGCACCTTTCAAGCGCGGAATGCTCGCAAGCATCTATGTAAAGCCCACAGAAGCTTTCAAGGATGTAACCTCCGAGAAGATCAACGAGATCTACCAGGAGTTCTATAAGGACGAGAACTTTGTAAGAGTTCTCCCCGGAAAGACACTTCCTGACGTAAAGGCTGTAGCAGGTTCAAATTATATCGATGTCAACGGTGTTTACGATCCCGATACCGGAGTGATCAAGCTCTTCTCGGCACAGGACAATCTCGGCAAGGGCGCAGCGCTCCAGGCAATTCAGGCAGCAAATGTAATGTTCGGTTTCCCTGAGACAGCCGGACTTAAGAATATAGTAAGAGGTATCTGATCATGGCAGGAAACAAAGAAATACCCGTTATCTCGGGCGATATGCAGAATAATGTAGACAGGGCTTCGATCCTTATCGAGTCGCTTCCCTACATCAGGAAGATGAGAGGCCAGACTTTCGTTATCAAGTACGGCGGAAACGCCATGATCAATGAAGATCTGAAGCAGTCTGTCATGGACGATATAACTCTTCTCAAGTATATCGGAATCAACCCGGTCATCGTTCACGGCGGCGGACCTGACATCAGCGACATGCTCAAAAAGGTCAACAAGGAATCCCACTTTGTTAACGGTCTCAGATACACAGATGATGAGACTATGGGATATGCCCAGATGGTTTTGATCGGTAAGACCAATAAAGATATCGTTTCCACACTCTGCGGAAAAGGCGCAAAGGCTATCGGTATCTCAGGCATTGACGGAAACCTCATCGAAGCCGAGAAACTCAC
>JAGCGK010000150.1 GCA_017649645.1 Clostridiales bacterium
TATGAGAAAATCCAACAGATTACTTGGATTCTACATCAGAATTTCGCTCAGAAACAACTTTTTTAAGATGTATCTTGAACTAAATGTATCCTAACTCTAATTTAGTATTACACTCAACGCATATTATTAAATCGTTGTGTAATCGCGGTTGAATAACTCTCTGGAGATGAGCAGATCCAACTGGTCTTTGTCGATGTTTTCGAGAATCTTCTTACGAAGAGCCATCTTGCTCAAATGTGTGTACTTGTACTTGAGGCACTGCTGACTGATGGTGTTGAGTTCGCGGCGCCAAAGGATGGAGAGTTTGTTGTCCGGCTTGACCTTGGGATTAGGCTGCGGCATTCTGACCAACTCGAAAACAAGGTCGTCCTCGCCCTCATAGCAGGACACGATACCCCAGAAGTCCGGGACGTGCTCTTCGATGTGCTTTGCGTGGCTCTTGCCGACGACCACGTAGTTGTAATCGAAGAACTTGTTGTAGTTACGGACCTGACTCTTAAGGCGGGTGTAGGTGTCAGCATCACTCTTGATCTCAATTCCGATCAAGGCGTCAACGGTCACGAGCATAATGTCAGCCCGCGACTTGCCTATCGTCTTCTCTTCTATGAACCTGACCATCCCGTACTTTTCTTCGAAATACCAGAACAGCGGTTCTCTGATGTCCTTATCAAGAAGTGCCATTGATTCTCCTACAGTTTGTTGATTAGAGATTATTCTAGCACAGAATGATCAGGAGTCTTCTGCCTTATGCTTTTATAGTATTCTCTGCAGTCAACTCGATAAAGTGAGTATTATCCTCGAAAACCAGGTTTATACAATCTTTTGAGCAATACGTTTTCCTCGCTCTTGCAGGAATCAGCTGAATAAACCGTCCTTCCTACTTCATAGACTAAAGTATTGTCTCTGCTGTATCCGATATTAACTGTCTTGTCATCATAGCAGCGGACTATTTCCTCAACAAAGACTTTGTTGCACGGAACACCGGGTTTATATGGAATAGGCAGATCGAGGAGAATAAGCAGATTAGCTACTCCCTCAACCAAGGTGCTCCCGTCTTCATCCCAAACATGTACTGCTCTGAAACTTCTGGTGCGATCATCCTTCGCATATAAGTACGGATGATCGGGCTCGCTATCATTCTTCATCCTCTTCGCCTTTTATTCGTTCCCACTCATCTTTGTCGATCAGCACCTCTCTTGGTTTTGATCCCAAGAACGGACCAACGTAACCCATTTTTTCCATTTTATCTATGATTCGAGCTGCGTGAGGATATCCAATCCCCAACCTTCTTTGGAGTAAGGAAACAGAAGCAATGCCCTCACTTATAACTAAGTCAACCGCATCGCAGAAAAATTTATCTTCCACATTGGTATCGAAATTGCTATTTAAACATCCAGAAGACAGATATAGAGATTCGTATTTATCCTTAGTATTATATTCGCATTTAGATTTAAGAAAACTCACTATTGCTTCAACTTCATCATCAGATACAAAAGCGCCCTGTACCCTGACCGGCAAAGTAAAATTGCTCGGGTAATAGAGCATGTCTCCACAACCATAAAGTGCCTCCGCGCCCGGTCTCCCGAGTACGAGCTGGCTTGTTTTTTCCGAATCAACGGTAAAAGAGATACGCGAAGGAAAACTGTTGTCGATGGTCTCAGAAATCACTTCTGAACATGGTCTTTGGGTAGCGACTATCAGATGAATTCCGGCTGCTCTCCCTTTTGCAGTCAAGCGGCTTAATAATTCTTGAAACTTACGTCGACAGATAATCATCAGATCGGCAATCTCATCGATCACAATAACTATTATCGACAGTTTCTTTCTCACATTTGATCCACGATGTTCGTTGTACTGTTTGATATCTCTTACACACTCTCGAACAAACAACGAATATCTGCGATCCATTTCAGTTTCGACACTCTCAAGCACTCGAAGCACTTCTTGATAATCACTTATCACAGGAGTCATAAGATGCGGTATTCCGTTATAGACTGAAAGTTCCACAACTTTGGGATCGATTAAGATAAGCCTCACTTCATCCGGAGAAGCCTTACTGATAATACTTACCAGGATCGTATTGATGCAGATTGATTTTCCGGATCCGGAGTTACCTGCTATAAGAATGCTCGGCATCTTGGCAATATCGCAGTAAACCGGATTTCCTAAGATATCTCTTCCCAATCCAACTTGAAGAAGAGATGATTCTTTGAAATCCTCAGTATCAAGAATGCTCCTGAGGCGGATTACACTTCTCTTTTCGTTCGGTATCTCTATCCTATAACACATCTTGCCGGGAACCACTTCAATTCGAACTAAATAGGCTGCCAATGCCATCTGAATATCTTCTTTAAGTGCATAAACTTCTGAGACTTTAACTCCTTTAAATTCTGTTTCAAATCTTTTGAACGCAGGCCCGCAACAGATATTTACAACTTTACAGTTTACATCAAGACCTTGCATAGCCTTCTCCAAAGTCTCCGCCTGTTTTGTAGCCACTTCATCGACTTCCGAGACAAAACCTTCGTCCAACGCCAGAAGATCAATTATCTTTCCTGTGCACGAAAACCTGTACAAACCGGAATGTTTTCTTCCCTGCTCATCATCATTCTTTTCTGTTGAACAACTTTTCAAGTCATGAATAACCAAAGGGATTTTCATGATCTCAGACGCCTCTTCGATCAAACGACTTAACCCATCCTCACAGCTACGCAATATAATTACCAGAGATTTATCAGCATCAGCAACATAGTCAATCATTTCATAAAACAAGGCAAGCCTTTCATAGAAAAAATCACGACTGTCCCCGTGACTAAAACAAACCACAGTTTTTTTATAATCTATGGCATATAATTGACCCAATGCCATTTTACCGGGTTTAGATTCACATACTATCTCCGCTTCCGTCATGTTTCTTCCACTGACGACAAACCAAATAGCCGCTTTTGCCTGATTATAGAAATGATGGTCA
Organism: Clostridiales bacterium; assembly: GCA_017649645.1. Lineage (GTDB taxonomy): Bacteria > Bacillota > Clostridia > Saccharofermentanales > Saccharofermentanaceae > Saccharofermentans. The sequence continues at coordinate 2,972 of JAGCGK010000150.1, forward strand.
TAATTATATTCAGTTGAATAGATAAGTATTCGTTCCTTCATTTATTATCCCTCCCGATTTATGTTATTGAGTATTCTCTTCTGTTTATTGGTTGCTCTTGAGAAATGATTTTTCCATCTCACTTATGTACAAATCTGATTTTGAGCCAATGATACAGAGTAAGGAGTCCTCTTTTTGTCACATGTTGAAAAATGTATGCCATATGTACCGTTTTCGACACGCAAGATCTCTACCTCTGTTAATGAATTGATCCTACTCAATCCTTGTACCCAAAACACACCATAGGATTTATTAGAATTACATCAACAACAAAAAGATCAATAACAAACAGGTGGTGAAATGAGTAAAAAATTAAAGAATGCCCTATTGACACTCAAATATCCGTTCTGGCATTTACAGGATGCAATAAGAAACTATAAACTTAAACACTTAAGAATCGGTAAAGTAAAACAACGAAATAAAAGTTCTTCTTACGATGACTTTGAGATTGTAAACATCTCCTGGGATGTTCATTGGATGACGAATCTTTATCTGGCTGTGATCATAAGAGATTATTTGAGATTCTTCATAAAAAACACTCCTGCAATAGGGAATACTGTTTTCGACGAAATAGATATTACCAAAGCTATGTCTGATGAAGAAAATGAATTCTATGCAAAAAAGTGGAATAGTCTTGTCAATTCCACCGCTGATGAATTTGATGAACTGGCAAAATTGTTGAGAGGAGACGTCAAGGCTGACGAAGATTACCAAACTCTGGAGAAAAGAGAGAAGGAACTAATAAAGAAAGCGTTTGCTGATCTGGCTTATATCTTCGATGAACTTTTCTGGTGAATTCTATTTTATTTCAGTATTGCATTTTGCAAATTAGTTCTCTATAATCAGCGATATATTTCAACGAGAGGAGGTCCTTGCAATGATGATGCAAAAAGAATTATTTACAACTGACAGGAAATTAATTACCAAGGGTACACGGGACCTTCTTTTGAAGATGGTTTTTTAATCCTCAATAGAGAGATTCCCTGATTACCCTTTCATATCGAAAGGATTTTTTATGGACAATATTACAGGTCGATTTGCATCGGCTCGAGTCTTTGCCACGAGTGTCGAAGACTATGCCGTATCGCAGATCAAAATGATTCTGGATAATGAAGTATCCAGAGATTCAAAGGTATGCATAATGCCGGACTGTCATCCGGGAAAAATAGGCCCGATTGGTCTTACCATGACCATCAACGACAAGATCATTCCTCAGCTTATGGGAGTCGATATCGGGTGCGGAATGTTGGTCTGTAAGATCAAGGCGAAAAACATAGAATATACAAAGCTGGATAAAGTGATCAAAGATAACGTTCCGGCGGGATTTGCCATACGCAAATCTCCGCATAACAGAGCTGATCTTGAGATGATCTCTGACCTCAGATGTTTACGTGCAGTTAATGTTGATAAGGCACTAAAAAGTCTTGGCACCTTAGGTGGCGGCAATCACTTTATCGAAATTGATAAAGGAGCGGACGGTTATTACATAATCATTCATTCCGGAAGCAGACATCTCGGATATGATGTCGCTGACTACTACACTGAAAATGCCAGAAGAAGGCTATGTAACATGGGTAAGAATGTCCCGTATGAAATGGCTTATGTAGAAGGAAGTCTTATGGATGACTATCTTCACGATGTTGCGGTCGCTACAGCTTATGCATCACTAAACAGAGAGATAATTCTTCACGAGATCCTGAAAGGAATGAAGTGGAAGGAAATTGAGCATCACGAGTCAGTACATAATTATATCGGGATCCTTCCTGACGGGACTCGCATCTTACGTAAAGGTGCGGCATCTGCACTTGAAGGTGAAGCCATAGTTATTCCGATAAATATGCGTGACGGAGTTATTCTCGGCAAAGGTAAAGGCAATTCAGAATGGAACTATTCTGCACCGCACGGATCAGGTCGCGTACTTCGTCGAGACGAGGTAAAAAATCACTACACGGTATCTGCATTCAAAACTGATATGAAAGGAATCTATTCGTCATCGATCAATTCCGGAACACTGGACGAAGCACCTGTTGCATATCGTCGGATCGATGAGATCAAGGATGTCATATCAGACAGTGTGGAAATAAAGGAAGTTTTGACTCCTGTCTACAACTTCAAGGCAGGGAAAGAGAGGCAATGATGTTAATACAGGTAAGTTCAGGACAAGGTCCTGTGGAGTGTTCTATCGGAGTCGAGAAGTTAAGTAAAGCTTTACTTAAAGAGTTTGTCGGTTCCAAAATAGTATCGATCAATGCTGATTATTCCGGCAATGGCTATAAATCTGCCGTTATAGAATTTAAGGAAGATGTATCTTCACTTGAAGGCACAGTCTTATGGGTGTGGAAGAGTACTATAAGACCCGGACATCAGCGTAAGAACTGGTATATGGATATTCACGTCATTCGAGAAGCAGATACAGTCGGAGAACTCAACCTTAATGATTGCGAGATCACAACTATGCACTGTGGTGGCAAGGGAGGACAGCATGTTAATAAAGTTGAGACAGGCGTTCGAGTTCTTCATAAACCGACAGGCATCGTTGTTACTTGTACCGAAGAAAGAAGTCAGATGCAGAACAAGCAGAAAGCGGTGAAGCGACTACAGGGAATTCTTGCAACAAAGCAGGAAGACAACAATGCTGATGCCTTGAACAACGCATGGCAAAAGCATACAGAGATCGTACGAGGCAACCCCATACGCAGATATGAGGGAGAAAAGTTTAGACGAGTCAAATGACAGAACTATATAAGGGCATTTTCTGGATAACCGAGGTCGATGACTGGAGTGCGGAACAACTGACATTCCGCATTCCAGTTACTCCTGCGGGAGAAGTGATCAATCCTGAGAAGTTGGTTCTCAATTCCAAGAATGTAGATAATTACAATCACCGGCTTCTTTGGGAGAATCTACCGACTAAGATCACTCACAACAAACCATACAACTACTATCCGCGAGGAAGAATTGAGATCAAACGCGGAAAAGCTGTTATATACGCAAATCCGAATATCTGCTGTGAGGAATTGATTAATCTTCTTACGGAACGATTCGGATTAATTGAAGAAAACGGAATCGTTGAAGTCAGTTTAAAGGCTGACGGTTCAAATCACTACAGGTGTTATCTGGACAGGTGATTCTCCACCCAATTCAGCAAATCTTCTTCGTCTTTCTCACTAGCAGCTATTCCCATAATAATATCCGCAAACTCAGAGTTGGTCGCCTTCACATGATATCCATTGAGTTCAAGCAGCATCAGAAGAACAAGTGCTCCTATGCGCTTGTTACCATCACGAAAAGCATGGTTTTTGATAAGTCCGAATGCCAGGCGGACGATCTTCTCCTTTGTATCAGGGATCAACTCCTCTCCTCCAAAAGTTTGAAACGGAGTCTGAAGAGCTGAATCAAGCATGCCTTCATTAAGAACACCGACATCACCGCCGTAACGCTCATATATCATGTTATGAAGCAACAAGATTTGTTCTTTGCTAAGTCCGATCATTTAGCAAGCTCCTTAAATGCTTTATCAAAGTCATTCATCAGCTTTGTCGCAGTTTCGATGGCCTCACTGTCAGAGACAGTCTCAAACTGCTTGTATTCGTCATTCATAGTCTGAACTCCTTCATATCATCTAATCGCAAGAGCACCGGCTGTCTTCCAAATCCTGCACCCATATCAATATCGATCCACGTATCCGTCTTAATGATCTTATCCGTGAACTCGTCACCATACGAGAGAGTCGGCGTATGACCAAACACCGTGATAACGTCCTTATAGTAAACATCAGTCAATTCAGGCCATGCCCACAAGAGCTCCTCGCTCGTATATTCCTCGATTTTTTTCTTTGGATCAAACTCATCAAGTCCTGAATGAACAAGAATGAAATCCTTGCCACCGGCACTTACCGTCTCATAAAGCGGTGCCTCACGAAGATAATCCAGGATATCCTGCTGCTCTTCCCTGGTCAGTTCCTGCATCGCCTTGAGCGTCGCATCCCCGCCATCCAGACTGTATCTCGACAGCATATCGATCTTCTCTGCATCCAACTTATCGATACTGTCTTCAGTTATCTCATCGAAAACAAACGAACAAGCCAACAACATAGCCTCATGATTACCAAGTATCAGCTGTACATTAGTCTGATACAAGAGCCACTTAAGAGTCTCAACTCCTCCGTCACCGTTGCGATCGACAACATCACCAAGGATGAAAAGAAAATCGTTCTTGCCGAAGCCAGCCTTGGCCAACAGTTCCAAGAACTTATCATGCGGATATCCGTGAAGATCTGAGATTACGTATATCATTCCTGCACCGCCATTAAAATTTCGGACCCGTTTCTTTTCATCGCTTGGCAAACTCCTCGGCAGAATAAAGAACGGATCATCATAGAAACTCGGGTTACGTTCCTCATCCAAATATTCAATACTCATAGTCTACTGTCTCCAATCAACAAATACACTTATCATCTCGAATAAATTACTTTATGAATTCTACATATGATAATGTATCGTTTTCAGTACATGAATCAACTATCTTTCCAAAAACCAAGTATCATTCGGTCAATGCGACTTTTTGCGGACATATATCTATGTATCATAAGGTCAGATGAACAATCTAATCCGCATATAATCGAGGACAAAAACATGGATACATATTGTTTCATAAATTCAAAGGACATCAGAGAATATTTGAGAAGTACCGGGTACACCTTCAATTCTCTGGAAACCGCATGGCTCATCTATCAGTGCAAATCACTGACTATCAATGAAAAGCACGAGGCCTGGAATGAGCTTATTGCAACAATGCCCGACTGCAGGATAGAAAAGAGAGGCTTAATGGAACCGCAGGAAAGTCTCCATGCCTTTCTTCGAAAATACATGGAACTGGAAGATAAACACATAGCTGACTTCCGTAAAAATGTTGACACAAAAAATGAAAGATACGTCTACACCTTTATTGATAATTACGATAGGCTTGATCAGATTACAACCTCTTTCGAGTCAATTTATGATCTATTCGAAGATGGAGATCCTGACCGTACCAGAATACTGTGTTCAAAGATAAAGTTAGATGATCTCCAAAGCGATTTATACTCAAACTATATGATTCTTAATCCTCAACTTGAAGTAGTAGAAATACAACCCAATATCGATAACGAGGGCGAAAAGTCGTTATTCTTTGGCGTTTTCGACAGACTATGGTTTGATTTTCCTACACCATTCAAGAAAGGCGATATCGTATGGGATCCAAGCAAGGCAAATCATAGAGGTTACTGTATTGGTCCGTTTGTTATTACATATGTATCTTTGGAAGGAGCAGCAAACCAAAGGGTCATAACTTCTATCAGAGAAAACGGCGATAATTCAGATATGACAGCTTGCGGTTATTTTGTTAATGAAGACGGAAGCATATATCATGAGGTAACAAGCGGTCTCTTGGATCTCGAATACTACAACAAGGAACTGACTGGTTCACAGCGAACACTTATCGCCGTCAGTAATTTTATCAAAGATGAAATCGAACTTGATCTGGCTATGAGGGCATACCATCAGATAATAACTCAGGGATATGCGAACGACAGCATACCTTCTGATCAGACGGAAGAAGGCATTGAAATATCCGGCATAATTAGGAACAACAAATAGATTTCTTCATAAAACAGCTTAACCTCCACCACAGGCAAATATCCACCACCAAGCGGGTTATCGTAAAAAACAAAGGACAAAGAGACTCAATTCATATTCCCGATAATCCGCTTATTTGCCTGCGAGTCGCAAAGCAGCAAATACCAGAATCATCTTAATCTGTTTAAGTTTGTTTCCTCTTGATTTCCTCGTATTGTCTGTTTATCTCTTTGGCTATTTCTTCCTTATCATCTGATACATCAGGATGATTAGTCTTCATCAACTCATGATATCTGATCTTCACATCATCAAAATCGAGACAACTCCTGAAGTACGAATACTCTTTGTATTCAGGATTGATCACTTCCTTTTCCTTATTGTCTTTCTGCTTTTCCTCCTGCCAAAAATCATTTTCGAATTCTGCTTCATTAACTAATCTTCTTAACATATCAACTTCCAATTCCAACTGCTTGATTCTCATAAGATACGGATTATCTCTTGCTATCTCACGTTCGATGGATGTGATCCTGTCTTCATGCTCGGTACGCTTCTGTTTAAGGTCTGATATATGATCTCCAAGACGCTTTATGAAGTTCGCGATCCTCAAAGCATTACCGGATAAAGAATCACCGATCTCAACATAGAAGGCTGCACCGTTACGCTTCAGCAGCATGGTCGGCTTCATGAATTGAGTCTCAGGTGTACACAACTCAAATCCCCATACATCACCTATTTTCAAGTTTGGTGCATTCAGATCGGCAACCTGTAGCATATTTTGTATATGAATGCGAAGTTGCTTAAAGTCGTCGGTTGTCTTTGTTTCCAACTCGAGCAAGAAAGCGCGAACTCCGTCGATCTGTCTGGTAAGGGTCTTGATCGATTCGCGGAGTTTAATGATGTCTTCTTTGAAGCCCTGGATAGAGTCAACATACTTGATGCTAAGGATCTTTACGCCTGCCAATTCATTCTCTTTCTCGGCAAGTTTCTTCATGTTCTCGTTAGACAAAGCAAGAGCTTTAACCTCGGCATATGAGAGGACACTGTTTTCGAGATCTTCAGAAGACCTTTGATATGCGGAGCCTTCAAGGAACTGTGATATGAAGCGTTGCTTGGTCTCCAGGATCTGCCATGAATATGCGTCGAAACTGCCCTCACAGATGTAGCGGTAAATGAGCACATCATCATTTGTGTTGCCGCGCCTGAGGATTCTTCCTTCTCGCTGGACCATATCAGCCGGGCGCCACGGAACGTCAAGGTGATGGATAGCTTTAAGGACGGTCTGAACATTGGATCCGATGCCGAGTTTGAAGGTGGAACCAATGAGGACTCTGACCTTGCCGGAGTTAACGTTGCTGAACAGCTGGACTTTACGTTCCTCAGTCCTGTAACTATGGATGAAAGCAATCTCCTCAGGCCTCATACCCTTATCGACAAGACCTTCCATCAGTTCCTTATAAACGTTGAAATCGTCTGCTTTCGGAGTGGAATAATCGCAGAAGATCAGTTGAGAACATCCCGGATATTTCTGATAGATCCTCCAGACATTCTCTACACAGTGAGTAACCTTGGAAGTCTTCGCAGGTTGTTCTTCACCGACCAGGCGAAGATCAAGCGCCGCTTTACGGCCGTCAGTGCTGACTTTGAGCATGTTGTCCTCAGTCCTGTCCACTTCCTTCGCTCGTATGGCATCAGTCCTGGATGCCAGTTCGAGCATGTACTTTTTCAGGGCTTTGTTCTTTTCTATGACACAGTCTGTATAGCCTTCGAAATCAGGGATCTCGTCAGAGTTATCCATGGCGTAAAAGACGGCTATTTTCGAGAAAAGGAGAGATAATTCAGGCAGGTTGAAGAATTTCGCAAAGCGCGTGACTATGCGGTAGTTCTTGGTATCAACATCGATCTCTGCCACACGTTCAGGCTTAGCAAAGGTCTTTACCCAGTTATCGAAAACATCCAAGTGGCGGTCAACGAGGTCATCGTACTGAAGATATATCTGCATGGTATAGGCATCAGAGATTGAATTGCAGAGCGGTGTACCAGTGGCAAAAACAACACCCCTGCCGTTATTCTGACTTTGGACGCATCTGACCTTGTGAAGGAGACCCTGACACTTGGAAGAACCCTTGGTATTAATGCCGCGTATATCAGACATGTGAGTATCTATGTGTATGTTCTTATAATTATGTGCCTCATCAACAAACAATGTATTGATCTCCAACTCATCGAAAGTGATATCCGACGTTTTATAGTCCATGCTATCAAGAAACTGCTGGGTCATCTTAACAACGTTTCTTTTTTGTCTGTCAAGCGCTGCTCTGGATCCGGTCTCGTAATTGCATCGAAGATCCTTTATAGCATCATTCAGTCTTCGAATATTCATATCCATCATATCGGCTATTACGTGAACAGAAAGAGGGATCATATCAAAACAGGAATAGGCGATGATTATCCCGTCATAGTCACCCTCCTTCATATTCCTCATGGTCTTCTGCCTTACAGGAGCCTTGAAACTTCTAGGCTCGACAACTAGAAGCTTGGCCATAGGATAAAGATCGGTAAACAACTTCTCCCACTGACCGACAATGCTGTTTGGAACCACGAACATATTCTTACGTGACATACCATGCTGACGCATATACATAGCTGCAGCAATCATGATGTAGGTCTTTCCTGCTCCCACATCAAATGCCAATAGAGTGTTCTTCTCGGTTATGATCCTCTGGATGGCATCTTTCTGATAATCAAATAATTGAATGTCTGACTTCAGATCTTTGAACTCGAGTTTACTTCCGTCATATCTCTCTTTCTCGAGATCGCCGAACATGGTGTTATATGCTTCCTCGATCTGCCAGATCCTGTCCTCATCCTGCCATACCCAATCCTTAAATTCCTGAAGGATGATCTCCTGCTTCTCTATAGCTGCAAGAGTCGACTTCTCATCGTATCTGTTCCTGCTGTCATATCTTTTAATCTCACGAAGATTCAATAAACATTCAAGGATATAAAGAGCATTATAACCTCTAAGTCCATATGTGGTTACAAACTCAAGAACACAATCTCCCGCTCTTTTATCTTCGATGAACCAATTGCTCGTAATAGGCTCATAATTTACCTTTCTGTATTCTTGATTCCCGGAAAGGTGATAAATGAAATCAGTGATAATATTCTTATCAACCCAAGGGACTCCCGGAGCCACCTCTATATCCGTATACTTGATCTTGTGAGATTCACGCTTCTTGGCTAACTCTTCCTCAATCTCTGCCTTCCTTTGACGTATTTCCTTCGCCTTACGGTAGACATCAATCCACTGATCCAAAGTCATCTTTTCCATGTTCATCTCGGAAGCATTATCTACAAGTTCCATCAGATGCTCTATCCCGACATTGGGAGTCTCGGCCCTGTAATATTCTGTAAAGTCCTCGGCATCATAGACTGAATAATCCCTGTTGAGAAGCTCATACGCAGTCTGCCGGCTAAGTTGGTCTGCCGGAACATTTTCCACCAATCTGGTTACGATGTAATCCTTATCTCTGAGAGCATACATCGGAAGATGAAAATAGTTCAGTATATTCTTCAGTTCCAGCTTCCAAAGTATCGACAATTGAGAGGTTGAAGAACGTTTATCATTATACTGAGCCTGTCTCATAACCTTGATCGAATCATGGTCCACAACAAGGATTCCCCACGTATCAGGAACTCTCTGTTGGATAGACCCTGCATGGGTGGTACCGACAACTATATAATTATATGTGAAGAATCTCTCATAATTTTTGACCTGTGAATCCAATCTCTGATAATTATCCAGATCACTCTTGATCTCAAAACCCATCAGGCACTTGGGAGTAACCATCATGAGATCGCAAGTAGCACCGCCGATACTCTTCTCATGATAGATCCTCATCTCAGAATAATGAACTTTCAGAAAAGCAACTAAGATATCACGAATCTGCTTATCATTCATAGCAACGTCTCCCAAATAGAACTTTGCTATAAATGTACTAATGGTCACGAGCTAAAAATGGGACAATGTACCATCAAAAAACGGCATAATTCTCATTTCCGAAATAATGCACCAAATCTGGCACATTAAAACAAGTCGTCCGGGAATTCATGAGATTGATCATCCTCAATAAAATCCCATATATTCACCTGTTCTCTATAATAATATACCTTCTCATGCACCCATAAGAAAGGGTTCTTTGCAGCTCTTCGTTCTTGGAAATATTGAAATAATTCTTGAGGGCAGTTATAATCTTCAACCAATTCCTCAGGAACATATTTACAACCAACATCCAAAGAATACTTTTCCAGAAATCTATAGATATCTGCACATGGATAGTTATTACAACTTCCCCTAACTTCAGTTATCTTACCTTCATTTATTTCCATAGTCACGAAAGATTTGTCCGGCTCTTCTTTTTTTCGAATAAAAAGGACTTCCGTACGTCCATAAAGAACATCTTCAACATACGTAGACAGACAATTATGCTGGAAATAACCTTCCTTCACAATGTCTACTCCATTACGCGGCATGACAACTATGTAATCATCACTTGAGTACTCGTACAGTTTTCTTCTTTTCTCATAATCCCGAACATAATATATATTGTCATTTTTAACATCTTTAAGATTTCTCATTGTTCTCAATGCTGCTCTTAAATCAACCGGTTTAGGTGTTTCGATATTTATTATGTCTTTCAGTTCATCTTTTAATCTGAAAAATTCCGCATATCTTTCCCAGTATATCTCACTATTTAAGACAGAAATCCCTTCATACGTTGATCTCTTAAACTTGTATGCTTTTGAATCTTTACTTATAGAACAGAGATATTCCCACTGTATTGAATTCGGTTGTTTTTTACCTATGTATCCGCTGAATTTCAAATAGGATCTTCTGCTTAATTCAATTGATTCTTCTTCAAACAAAAACCCGACCAATTGAGGATTGTCCATAATTCGCAGAAGTTTCTTCGGCATACCGTGAATCGACTCAGGCGTAGTTCCTGCAAGGTTAAGCGATGGAATCCTATGAAGATTCCATGCAATAAATGTAAACCCTGATTTATAAAGCAACTCCTTAGCCCCGGATCTATGGCTGGCATAATACAAGTGTTCCATAGCTTGGCTAAACTCATCATCCTGCCTCTTATAAAAACGATCTTGGGAATAATAAGATAAATGCCATTCTGGATATATTTTATTAACCTTGCTGCAAAAGACTTCAAATCTGTCAATAAACGGATGTTTTTCATGTAAAATGTTCAGGAAAAGCAGTTCCTTCTCTTCAGTGAACCTGTATCCTTCAACGATGATAAACCGTTGATACTTTTGAAACCTATTTCCAGAACACCAAAAATACAGATCAATATAATCCAGACCATCCTCCCTCTTTCGAAAAAGCGGAAAGATATACGCATCATCCCTATAGTGTCCGCGACACTTCTCCTCCATGGCACGTAATTCGTCATCAGATATCAACGGCCACTCTTCTTCATCGAAATCAATCTCCGGGCACTTATGCAATGACCTCTCGATTTTCATAAGTTGAAACATGATATCGCCCCCAAACATTATTCTTTTGCAAGAATTTTAAAAAATAAGGGGCGTCATTATTAGGACATAACTTTATAGATTAAACATGTTTTAAGGTCAGCATTGTAAGTATTTGTTTTATCAAATCCTTGGATACTTTATATAGTAATGTTATAGCGCTTTAGTTCACCATCAAGCATAGACTTCATATCGTTGTCATGAACCTTAGCAATTTCCTTATCCCATTCACCATTATTTTCTTTCATCAGTTCTCGCATTAATATTAGTTTAGGACTTTGATCAAAATACTCTCCATAGTCTTCAACCTTTTGATGAGGTGGCAAATTTGAAAATCTTGAGTTCGCAGATATAGAAATAAGAGCCAAATTACCTAAACAATGCAAATCTTCCTTTTCCCAACCTACCTTAGCTATTCAAAAAACATACTCATCATAATAACTCTTCAATATCTCCTGCAGTTCCTCATCCATGTAGGAATAGTCATCTTGGATGTTGAGGGTTATTACTCTCTTGCCGGATAGTTCATCGGAGTATTTTTCTTTGAGGCGGCGAAGGTGCTTTTTCTCGAAGCAAAAGATGAGGTCAGCCCAACCGATCATGCCGGGTGTTACTTTGACCCTAGAGTTGTTCTCTGTTCCGGCTGAACGAACGGAATGTCCGCCCACGCCGTCGAACATTTTCTCGGCTGTCAGGCTCCTTCTTTTGTTTTGACTGCAGATAAAAAGTATATTCATTTGAGCACCTCTGAAGATAGAGTAACACAAATAGTCGGCTATTGTTTTCGAGAAACAGGATTGTTTTTCCGATACCGATAGAGGACAAACTCTGGAGTGTTCTTCTATTCCCGGATAAGGACTGATCCGGTTACAAACGGCTGCAAGTACTTTGAAATTGGGATTTGTAACTTTGTTAAACACAAGAAAAAGAGGGCCTTTCCCAAGCCCTCTTCCCCGCAGTGTATTTCACTTGTTCTTTTTTAAAGGAGTAACTTGATTATAATTCTTACCCCTATATAACTTCAATGATATAGTCAAGGAATTAACAATTTATTAATCGAATTCACAGATTATTCATATTCGGGCATTCTTTGATAATATCAATTACTGCCGTGTCTGCGGGCAGCCATTCGACAGAATCCAGCTGATCACGGGTGAGCCACTTGGCTGCTTCATGCTCCAGAAGTTTCATCTCAGAGCCCTCTACCAGCGTTGCCCAGAAGCAGTCCATGGACAGATGGAACTGAGGATAGTCATACTCAACTGTCGTTAGAAGATCACCCACGTTGATATCTGCATCCAGCTCTTCCCTGATCTCACGGACAAGAGCTTCCTTAGAGGATTCACCCGGCTCGACCTTGCCGCCCGGAAATTCCCAGCCGTCTTTGAAGTCACCGTATCCGCGCTGTGTCGCGAAGATCCTGTCACCCTTACTGATTATAGCTGCCACGACCTTGATGGTCTTCTTTGTTTCCATATGCCACACTTTTCTCCATATTTTTTCAAGTCATATGATATCATTAATATCGGAATAACTGATATATGGAATGAGTTTTATCGGAGGGATACATAATGAAAAATAAGATTAGAGTTTCGGCTTTGGTTATGTCTTTACTCATGACAAGCAGTTTCCTGGGAGGATGCGTAGTAGGTCCTTTGGGAAGAGCTGAGCAGAAGAGTTGGGTCAAAGAGATGAATGAGATCTACGAGGATGATCATTTTGAATATCTCGGACCTCAGCAGGGCGAATATGGTCAGGAAAGCAGCATCGCTGATGTTAGTTCGGAACTCCTGCCTTCTGACGAATACAGAGTGTATATCAAGAAGAAGGACGGTGAACTTCTCAGCAATTACAACCTCTATCTCTACGAAGAAGAGATCCAGGACTATTTCCATGATTATATGGAGAAATGGTTCGACGATGAATGCAAGTCTTTCCAGATATCATACGTGCCTACTAACGAGAACAGACTGACACCTCTCGAGGATATATCAGCCAAGAAGTTCATTAAGAACTACGTTGAATTCGACAAGGTCAGAGTACATCTCTGCTGCCCTGACGGAGACTATCCTTCAGAAGATGAGATCAAGGACATCCTGATCGATATCGCTGAAGAAAGAGGCGAGAAGATCAACATCGTAGTCTTCTGTTCTACCGAAAAGTACAACAAGAAGAAACTGAAATATGATATCTCCTACAGCCTTTACATGAAGGATGACGACGAGATCGAACACATTTACGTTTCATACTCGAACAAAGACCTTGGCGAGAGCCATTATATCCTTGAAAACTATGAGATCTGATCCTAAGGGATCAGATCTCTTTTTATGATTATCGATCTTCCGATCATTGCATTTTATTATCACAATATTCGGCATCAAAAAAGCCTTAAGTAAGTACCACCTAAGGCTCGTTTTTGCCATAGTTATTCGTTATTTGCTCTTAATTATTTAAGCCATTTTTATAAATTGCCACATTACTCTATCCATCTTGTATCTATATTCATAATATGATCCGAGCGTCTTGCCGCAACCGATACAAACAGTTGTTATTTTCCTTCTCTCTTGAAGAGAAGACCAAGGGTCATTTTCCCAACTACCGTAAATTGAGCCCGTATGAAGACCACATACGTGCTTTGATGCACAAGAGCAGTTTACGTGGACATCCAGATCGGCTTTAGGAACGTTAACCTTGGAAAATGCTGATAATGAACACATCATTGTTAATAGCAGCACAACAGCTGCTAACTTAGTCGTTAGTTTTCTCATATTTGTTTTCTCCTAATCACTTCATATACTATGGCATAAATAAAATTATCACTTACTTTATCAAAAATCAAATCATAACTGTCACTATTTATTTACATCATGTTGATTCAACAAAAAAAGAGCCCCAAACTCGGGGCTCAGATATTGCTGATCACAGTTGAATTGTCAGATGCAAAAGAACTATTCTTTTTACCTGGCCTCCTGCGAACTCAAAGTTTCTCCGGCCTCAAATACTTTCTTTCGATCCTCATCTCTGAGCACGATGTGCTGGATTCCAATTTCGTCCTCGTCTTTTGCTTCAATTACATAATCGACATATATATAGAACCTGTCACCGTCTTCAGTCTCAAAGTCTCCCAGCACGTATTGGATATTCGTGTACGATGCATTTGAATTATATCCGTAAATATCGACTTCAAGGTCATCGTTGATATCGCTTCCCATCTCCTCATAAAGTTCATCGATGTCATCCTCGGTCACAGCATCACCTTTTATGCCATCTTCCGCCAGAAGCTTATAGATCTTTTTCTTATCATTATTCTCGAAAACATCCTTCAGCTCTTCCTGAGTCTCAGTAACCCCAACTTTACTCAACGTTAAGTTACTTACTCCGCCTAATATTCCAAACGTCAGGCAAATAAATCCTACAAAAACATTTACCGCCATCAGGATGATACCGATAACAAGTTTACCCTTCGGCCTTCTTCCGTCTGGTCTTTTCTTAACAGCAAAAAGGATCACCAAGATCGCTCCCAATATAAACAATCCCAAGGCGACCAGACCGACAATACCACAAACGAGCGTGAAAATACTAAGATTAGACATATGTAACCTCCGATAAAATATCTATTCCCCAGAAGGATTATATCCCGATTATCCGAGTCGAGCAATGATGACCATATATAGTATATAAATAAAAAGATCCGCCTTTTGAGCGGATCAGTTATCATTCAGCTTCCTTAAGGACTGCGTAACTATATAGTCCGATGCCCTCCTTGGCATTCGGGTGGAGGTAATCCACCATGTACGGTCTCGGAGTATCCTTATCAAACGCCGCCTCGATAGGCTCCTCAGGATCGATAAACTCCATGCCCTTTTCATCACACCACTTATCAAGTTCAGCCGCGAATCCGTCTCTTAATTCTTCGATATCTTCCGGCTGGTCCAGGAACGGCCACGGTGCCACAAAGTAGAACTTCGCTTCCGGCGCCCTGTTTCTGATGCTGTCAGTCATAGCCTGAAGATTCTCGATATATTCTTCAGGAGTAAGCGCACCTTTTTCTTCCTTCACGAAAACAACATCATTGATTCCGATCGCTACAACATAAACATCTGCTACCGGGATCTCATCTGCTTTATTCTTCAAAGTCTTGGATGACCAGCCGTTATCCGAGAAGTTAGAGACTTCGCCCTTGATATCCTGCTCGATATGATAGTACCACGGAATAAGACCTGTAGCGCCTCCGAGCGTGATGCTGTCACCCAGGAAACAGAACGACTTGCCGCTTCTCATATCACTATATAATTCACTGTCTTTGAGATCTTTCGTCATCTCACCATAGAAATGGTATTTATACTTATCAACACTTCGGTAGAACAGGATCTCAGTTACCACGATTCCTGCCAAAAGTACGGCGATCACGATAAGAAGTATCGTCCTTACTTTTGTATCTTTCTTGTTTTTTGCCCCAAACATAACACTAATCCTCTAAAAGGTTATTTCACCACTTAGATTATAGCACTTGTATTCTCATAAAACACAGGGCTGCTTCCAACTTATGTCAGAAGCAGCCCATGTGTTGTGTATATGAGTGAAATAAACTGTGACTGATTAAGAACCCGAACGGATCACTGTTGACGATGAATCGTAGTTGAACTTTGTATTCGCGAAGAAGTACTCATCGTGAACACTGTCGAGCAGTCCGTTTCTTATTGATACCTCACCGAAACCGAAGTTCTTGTTCTTGAACTCCTCACTCTTGATGATAGTCAGGTTCTTGACATTAACTTCCTTGGTTACGAGAAGCGGATACTTGTACTTGGTAGCATCATTTAAGAACGCATCGTCGATCTCCTGGCTTACACCCATGAATACAGGTGAGAAGATCTGAAGTCCGTATCTGTAGAATACTGCTCCTCCGTTAGAGGAATCGAGTTTACTTGCATCTACCGTAAGACCGTCAATATTGACTGTTGTCGGCATGCTGCAGTAGTAAGTCTTGTTTCCTTCTTTTATCTGATCATAGCCGTACATGTACATCGGATCGTAGTTACAAAGGATAAACTCAGGAACATAATCTGTACCGATATCCCATGTGCAGTTCTTGACGTAGATATCACCATACCAGGCACTACCGTAGTCTCTTCTAAGTGAGATGAAATAATCGGAGTGACCAGTTACGTTCTCGATAACCATATCGCCGAATCCAACTGCGCAGATACCCCAGCATCCGATCTCGGAATCCTTAACTGTGAGGTCATAAGTTCCCTTATGAGCATCAACACGGTTGATGGAGCAGTTGTTCTGAACAGTGATGTCCTTACAATAGTTGGTTCCCATTGTTCCCCATCTGCTCTTGTCCATGATGTCAGTTGCGCATGTGCATTGATCGAGTGTGATGGCTGCTGCATACTCAGCGTAGTAGTCATACGGAGCAGTCTTGTTGACATTGTTTGGTGTGCCGTTAGCGTTTGTCATACCATATACGCAGAGGTGGTCAGAGAAGACGCAGTCCTTAAGTGTTACGTAAGCACAGTGGTCAAGTCTGAAGAATCCCTGATACGGAGCACCGAGTCTCGGATAGAGCTTGCCGTCGACATTGCTGGTCTCTGTGTACTGAGCTTCCTCACCTGTGAGGTAGTGCTTGACGTTTGACATAACGACATTTGATCTTATGATGCTGATGCCGCGTCTGCAGTACTCACGTGTAGGAAGTACGTTAACTACAGTTATGAACGTTCCGCCTGTGACGAACAGAGTTGTCTCGTCGATTGTGTACTTCTCGATGGAAGAAATATCCTTCCAATCCCACTGAAGCTTCGATACGCCGTCGATACTGCCGTCCTTGTTGACGATGACGATCTCCTCCTGCGGACGTGTGTCACCCGATGCCGTAGCGGAGCCGTTTCTTCCCCATCTCTTATAGGATTCCGTCTTAAGGGCATAGAGTGCTTTCTCACCGAAAGTTCCTGAGAACTGTGTCGTATCCTTTCCGAAAACTTTATTCGTTAAGGTCGAAGCGATCTCTACCGAGTTGGAAGCCGGAGTTCCGTCATACTCAGGGTAAGCCCCGAGGTTAGGATCGATTCCGAGGAAAGTATTGAACTTAGGATTGATCCACTTCTTCTGACGGGCAACGCTTGGCTCGACCGTGAAGAGTACGCAAGCCATCTCAGCACACTTGCCGTTGGTAAGTTCCATAACGGAGTCATCGATGATGAATGTTGCATCGCCCCAATCAGTATTTGTCTTGATGAGAGCACCCTTAGGATTATTAGGATCCATGTGGGCTACATAGTATGTGGCACCCGGATCTGCCTTAACAGGAAGACCGAGTTTATTAGCTTCTTCGTGAGTCTTGATGATGGCAGCGTAGTCATCCGTAACACCGTCACCCTTTGCACCGAACTGCTTATATGTTACGTAGTCACCTGTGATGATCGGAGTTGTCGGAATAGGTGTAACAACTGTAGTAGGAACTACAGGAGTAACCGGATCTTCCTTGCAGAAATATGCATTGGAAGAATTGCCGAGTGCCATTGCATACTTAAGAAGATTCTTAAGAGATGTGGAAGCGTTGGCGTAGATAGTACCCATGCATGTCTCAACGCTGGTTACGTATGTTCCGCTTATTGCTGTGGAACCTTTCTTTACTACAACAGTGAGAGGTGCCTTGAAGTCAGGTGATCCGATATCAGTGATCGATGCAACGTAGTAGCCGATGCTGCTGTCGTAGACAAAGTCGCTGCTCGGGATCGTGATCTTTTTCGAAGCGCCTGTGGAAGCCTTGTATGAAACTTCCATAACCGTGTCGGCGGATGGTGTATTCGAGAACTTCAGGTAGGCATTGATATAAGCATTATAGTTATCTGCCATGAGGAAGTTATCGATGTTGCAGGAAGATCCCGAGAGGGCCTTGTAGGAGTAGCAGGACGCGAAGCTCGTAGGGAGCGCCGATGCGTAGCTTCTCTGGGTGGTGGTAAGGCCGCTGTTCGGAAGACTGCCTGTGTTGATGTTGAAATATGTCTGGGCATTGGCACCGTAGTTCAGAAGGTCAACGCACAAAGTGCGGAGCTTCTTGTCGGTGTCAGTCGTGCCGTTCTGATGATCTTTGAGAACGCCCGTGATATAGTCTTTTACGGTGAAGGTATCAGTCTCGCTGAAGTATGTGGAACTTCCCTTTGTAGCGTGAACAGTTGCCTTCAAAGTGTTGTTCATCTCGACCGGGCTTACACCGTTAAAAGCGAAGACATAGCATCCGTCTTTGATGGTGTAATCAGTAAGATCATACTCTTCCCAAGTGTAGTTCGAAGAAGAGTTGGAAAATACCTGCTTCTCGAGATGGAGCTTAACGTTCGAATAGTTGTCGCCGCCGTTGAACTTAACGGAATAGAATACGCCGAGGTTGCTCTGCAAAGAACAGGAATGTGTAACCGTTACGTTAAGATATGTAGCTGCGTATAAGGAATGCTGCTGAAGGAA
>JAGCGK010000151.1 GCA_017649645.1 Clostridiales bacterium
AATATAATTTAAAGTTGTCTCCGTACGATATTCAGTTATCTGTTTTATAATCTAATCAAGACAATAAAACTTATAGCAAAACGACGGGGAGTCCATCATTCTGGAAAAACTCTCTATCTCAAGTATATTGTAATAATCTCCATCTACGGTTAATAGAAAGTCTGCTCTATCCATCTGATCGTCCTTTGCTAAGAATAGCGTTAAACCATTTAACATTATGATCCGGTCTCACATCTATAGAGTACCATTTTTCAACAATATATAAATCATTTACTTGCTCGATCAGATAATCAAATCTCTCATCGTTTATATCCGTAAAATATCTCCCATTGCGAACACCTTCAAAATCCCCATATTTGAACGACAAATACAGTTTACCTTTTATCTTCAACGCCGAATGGATCCTCTTCAAAATAATCGGAAGTTCAGCATACGAGACATGGAGCAATGATGCACAAGCCCATATTCCATCATATTTGTCTATATCATTCAATTCGGAAAAATCTTTACATTGAACTCTTATACCTGTATGGCGACTGGCCAATTCACACAATTCAGGAGATCCATCTATTGCATCAACTGAATAACCCTTGTCCAAAAAAAATTTAGTGTCTCTTCCGGAACCACAGCCCAGATCAAGTATTGATCCGTTTATAGGAATTAACTTCAAAAAGTGGTCATAAAGATCGGATACATCGGCATTAACCGTTGAATCAAAAAAGGAAACCTGATTATCATTGTAATACTGACAGGTTAGCCTATCCAATCTAAAACCTCATCTATCCATTTATTTGAACTCATACTAAAGTACGACTTTAAATATTATTATACGCTTCTTAAGTGAGATAATATGACTCGTATCTTTAATATCAAATATATCATCAAATCATGTATGCGACAGCCTCCATAAGATAAAGTAAAGGCCGCCGCTTATTATCAAGCGACGGCCACTGGATTTTTAATATCTTTAAAGACGGCGTATCAGAGCTTTGGGAAACCGAATGCGTCAAGGAGCGACTCTATTGCTGCCTTATCGTCAGCCTCATCTGAAATGCACCTGATCTCGATCATGTAATTATCGAAAATATACAGACCGCCGTAATTGTAGGTCGGCTCTGCAGCATAATACGTCTTGAAATAACCGTCTAGTAACACGTAATTCTCATGGATCTCCATTTCACCGCCGTTCGGATCATGATCAGCCCTGAACTTCATGACCGCTGCCATCGAATCAAGATCGTACTGTGCTTCTTCCGGTGATGTATATGTCCTCATCTCGATGACAAGATCGGAACTACCCTCACCTTTGTAGATCAACTCGCTCTCGAGATATTCCTGATCTCTCTCGTAATCCTGGATCGAATCACCGATATTCTCAGAGACAACAGCGATAAAGTCATCTGTGCTTACACTATTAAACGCTGCACCGGCTCCCGCATCATAAAGAGGAGGAACTACCGTCTCAGCAGCATCAGGGATACGTGAAGGATCCTTAAGGTCAAGTTTCTTCAAAAGCTCGTCAATGAGTTCACGGTCAGCATCCTTGTCCGAATAATTGTATATGGAGATCACTTTCGTACCTGTGATAAAGACTCCGCCGTAATTGTAATCAGGGAATTCTCCCAAGAAATATGTAATGTCTGCATCGAACAGTATCAGACTGTCGGCGATCTTGGCATTACCATCTACAAAGCCGTGTGACAGAGCGGACTCCAGCGCGAGGACTCTCTCATCAAAGAAATATCTCGCCGCATCCTCGTCAGCATACTCAGAGTAGAAGATAATGAATCTGTCCATATAGTCGCCTGTGTAGTTGACCTGCAAGTTCAGATAATCATATCCCACATCAGATCCCTGATAGGAAGGGAGCTCACTTTCATCACACTCCAATACGTCCATCATGACTGACTCGAACTTCTCGACAGAGATATCGGCTATCGGCTCATCATAGTCGATCTCCACGTCATCGGAAGGAATCATATCTTTGTCATCATCCTTCTCGTCTTCGTCATCCTCATCGTCCTCGGAATCTTCATCATCCTCGTCCTTGTCTTCGTCGTCCTCGTACTCATCGTCATCATCTTCGTCTTCATCTTCGTCATCTTCGTCGTCTTCGTCATCTTCGTCAGCGGCTCTTGAAGACTTTCTCTTCTCCTTTTTGCCGTCGGATGAACATGCGACAAGAGATGTACCGATCATCAACATGCAGATGATAAGGCAGATAATTGAAATAAACTTTTTGTTCTTCATAACACCCTCCACTCAAACATTTTTAATAATTGAGATGTATTATACATCAAAGCTCTTCGAAAAATAATCCGCGACTATGAGCCATTACGGGTGTGATACATATAGAGAGTGTGCCAAGCTGACCGGGTTATTTCGCACTTTGTGCGCTTATCAGGCCTGCTGTAAACTGACCCTTCTGTTGCTTTTGGTTTTCTTGAATTCCATGCGAAGCTGGACAAGCGCCGCGATAAGAAATACGGATGTGATGGCCAGGGTTACTACGGCGTCTCCGATCGAAGAATCCGTATGCTCATCTACTATCTTCTGCCCTACCCTGTCATTAAGGAAGAGTCGCCAGAAGCAGGCGACATAGTCGACCATTCCGTGAAGGATGATGCAAGACAGAAGATTTCCCGAACGGTAATAGATGACGGCAAAGAGCATCCCGAAAAATGTGGCATATATCACCTGTGTGATGGTAGATATCGTGTTGCTTCCGTTGAGGTTCCCGAGATGGATCACACCAAAGAGGAATGCCGATAAGAACGTTGCCAGATATACGCCTTTTTTGTTGTCACCGAAGAACTCCTTGAACGAATTAAAAAGAACGCATCTGCATACGGATTCTTCCAGAAGTCCGATGCCGAG
Source organism: Clostridiales bacterium (assembly GCA_017649645.1). GTDB lineage: Bacteria > Bacillota > Clostridia > Saccharofermentanales > Saccharofermentanaceae > Saccharofermentans. Next base: position 2,878 of record JAGCGK010000151.1, read on the forward strand.
ATTCATCACCATATAAAAAAGCAGCAAAGGCATCACTTCGATGAGAGACCTCTCAAATCTGGCGTCATTGAAGTAATTGAGAACGAGCATTCCGACAGAGAACAGGACTATGACAAGTCCGTGCCAAAATATCCCCTTGAATAATCTTTTCCTGCTGAGACCGACCCTTACCTTGTAGACTTTCTTGACATATAGGATAAGTAATATTCCGGCCACGGCCCGGGCAGCAAATTTAAGGCTCTCTACCAAGATATCATTTGCCATCCCCTTGATTAAGCGGGAGACCACAACCAGCGGGACTAAGCCAAGGACTGCAACGATTATGCTTAGGAATAGCCATCCTTTTTTCTTTTCCATTTTCATTCTCCTTAGATTTGATTGACAATAATCTATCAATCGCGTCTGTAGGAGAACTGTCAACTGTCTTAAATCGGTCTTAATTCTTCGACTGCGGAAGGGTAATGCGCCATTTACAGCCTTCCTCAGGCAAGAGCACTATCTTACCTCCATGCATCTCCACGATCTGCTTAACGATGGCAAGCCCCAGGCCGCTGCCTTTGGAAGTCTGGTCGGCGCGGTAGAACGGCTCCCAGATCCTCGCCCTGTGTTCCTCGGGGATTCCGCGGCCGTCGTCCGATACCGTGATCCGGATATCCTTGCCGTGCTCGATACCGATAAATATCTTTGTACCGGGGTCATTATATTTCATGGAATTTTCTATAAGATTCTCGAAAACACGTCTCAACAGTTCCCTGTCTACATCGACGAAGACCTCTTCCTCAGGTACGGAGAACTCGTACCCAAACCCAGCATCTTCGAACCTGGTTATATATGAAGCTATCAAAAGTCTTGTAAATTCACAGATATCCGTACGCTCCGAAACGATCCTGTAGCCCGCGCTCTCCAGCTTGGAATACATGAAAAGGCTGCCTAATATCTCGTTGGTCCTCACGGAATTATCATAGATCATCTGAAGATAATCCTTCCTCACGTATTCATCGACATCCTTTTGAAGGAGCATCTCGCTATAGCCCTGCATGCTCGCGAGAGGAGTCTTAAGGTCATGCGATATCTCTGATACCAGGAGCATACGTTTCTTCTCTTCTTCGTCCTCTATAGCCTTCAGTTCTTTGGAAGTCTTGGAGGAATATAGTACGGCAAACAGGATCAAGACCGCAAAGTATATGGAAAAGACAACCATGAGCAGTATGACTGTGGGATAAGAACTCGGGTAATCAGAATCAATATTGAAACTGAGAACGAACCTTAACGAGACCGGAGCTCTTAAGACCAGCCAGTATGGTTCCTCTCCGCCGTAATATGCAAGCTTATAATCATAGCTAAAGTCTTCCGAGTCCTTAAGAAAATCCGCCCACTGTTCTACCGTTAACGAATCCGTCTCGAAAACCCTCTTGCCTCCGAGTTCCGTTACATGAAGATCCTTATCGACAACGGCCGCGCCGCCGCCACGGTCAACATAGTCCTGAATATAGATATCACGGGGATCTTCGCATAGCCTGTCAAATGCAGACGGAGCAGTCTCCAGCGGATCAGGATGGAATGCCGATACGACTGCGATCAGGAAAAGTGGCAAAAATGACAGGATGATAGTTACGATGATCGTCCCTATAAATCTTCTTACAAGAAGTTTTCCTGTAGTGCGTCCGTTCCTTTTTCTGCTCATAGTATCAACTGAAGCGGTATCCGATACCTACCAGAGTATCGATATGCTTATTATCCTCATCGTCTATCTTGGAACGAAGATGCGAGATCTGCACCATTACCGTATTATCGTCAAAGATATATTCTTCCTGCCAGACCGCCTGGTAGATCTGCCTTTTGGTGACGACCTTGCCTGCGTTTTCCGCCAGATACTTAAGGATATGATATTCCTTGGAATTGAGATTTAACTTGACTCCGTTATTCTCGACTACCGCGTTGTCAAAATCCATCTTAAGGTTACCTGACACGATGACCTTGGGTTCATCACCCTTGGACTTGATGTGACGTTTCTGGACTTCGATCCTGGCCAGAAGTTCGTTCATCCCCCAGGGCTTGACGAGATAATCATCAGCGCCCATCCTAAGTCCGCTTACCTTATCGATCTCCTCGCCTCTCGCGGTCAGGAATATAACAGGCATCTGCGATGTCTCGCGGATCCTGGTAAGGAGCGACAAGCCGTCCATCACGGGCATCATAACGTCGAGTATCGCCATATCGGGCTTTTTCGAGATAAAAAGATCATAGGCCTCCTTGCCGTCGGCTGCTTCAACGACTTCATATCCGTCTCCCGTCAGCTGGTCATAGAGCAGCCTTCTGAGCATATTGTCATCTTCTGCTATCAGGATCTTCACGATATGTTCTCCTTGTCCGATCTGTCAGTTAATTGTATCACTAACCGCTCGCCGGATGGCGGTTCTCCGTCATATTTAAGACGGATTTAAGGTCACTGATCATATCGTATTCCGCAAATTTCCTTGTCTTTTTCTCGAAAACAATGTTATTATCTTGGTACTATTCAGAAAGGAGATATAACGAATGAGAAACAAAATGAAAGCTGCCGTAGCAGGCATCACAGCTGCGGTCATTATTGCTGCATGCTCTTTTACATGCCTGGCAGATGCAAATCAATGGGTATACGGAGACTGTAACAATGACGGCGCCGTAAACATCTCAGATCTGGTTGCCTTGGGAAACCACATCAACAAGCGCAGCGCTTACGATTTCAGGAAGGATCTTAATGGCGATGGTGTTATCAACAAGATCGACTACTACCTTCTTCAGAACCTTATCTTAAGAAGCTGAGTGATATCCGGTCAAAAGATGAGGTCCCCGAACTAGAGTGTCCGGGGACCTTGTTATATGCAAAGTTTCATCTTAAAAGACCAATACCGGACTTATTCCGGAAGTTCCGATCTTTTCTTATCAACGACCGACTTACCTACCCATTTCTTCTTATACCAGTAGTACATGACGATAAGTCCGCGTATGCATTCATCCGTGGCCGTTCCAGCGAAGATGCCTGCTACACCGACTCCGAGAACGACGCCGACCAGATAGCCGGTGGTAAGCCCGAGACCCCAGTTACAAAGTATGCCGACGACCAGCGGAAATATGTATGCACCGGCAGCCTTGAGACTACTTACGAAAGTCATATTAAGACAGCGCCCGATCTCAACAAATATATCTGCGATCATGATCATCTGTCCCAACATGATGACATGGGAATTATCGGTAAAGATATGAAGAGTATATCTGCAGAGTATGGCGTTAAGAGCTGCCAAAGCGATCGTGATCGGCATGGATGTACGAAGTGTCTTAAATACTCTCTTATATGCCGCATCAGACTTACCCGCACCTACCAGGTGACCAGTGATGATCTGCGTTGACATGGCCGAAGCATTGGAGAATATCATCGCGAAAGAGATGAGCGTATTACAATAAGCCCTCGCATTGACTGCGTCGTTTCCCATGGCGTTTACAAATGACAGGAGTGTTGTCTGATAGAGGTTATATGTCAGGTTCTCGCCTGCCGTAGGAAGTCCGATCTTGATCATCTTGATGAGGAGGTTACGGGGGAACGGATTAAGAAACTTAAGCGATATCTTACCTATCTTCATTACCGCAAAGAAGATGAATACCGCGATGACAGCGATGGCTCTTGCTGCTACCGTCGAGATAGCGACACCCGCCACACCCAGCTTAAGGAAGGACAAAGGTCCGTAGAGGAACAGCCAGTTTCCTCCGATATTTATGATGTTTATCGCGAGCGTTATCCACATGCCTATCTTGGTATATCCGTTACACCTCAGGATCTGGAGCATAACGTTAAAGACCGCCATCAGGAATCCCGTTCCTCCGACGATGTAGATATATGTCATGGAATGAGGCCTCATCTCGGGTGATACGTGAAGGAACTTCATGATCAGCGGATTGGCCGCACAGAATGTCGCGCTCAGGACAACACCGACAGCGAAATTCACCGCCACCGCCAGCGTATAGATCATATTCATCTTGTCATATCGCTTGGCACCGAGATATTGCGCAACAACGACACTTGTGGCCGTTGCTATGACATTAAAGAGGATATTCATCATGAACATGATGGTGTTGGCATTGCCCACCGCGCCGACCGCGTACTCGTCGTAATGACTCAGCATGATGGTATCCACATTGTTGACCATCGTATTCAGGAAAAGTTCGAGGAACATCGGCCCCGCCAGGATCATCAGCGGTGTCTTCTCGTCAATAACGATCGTTTTCTTACCCATTAGTGTTCCCCTTATTATTTTTCTTCTCGAAAACCATCAATCATAATACATCACACCTTAATATTATAATTGATATATTGTTCAATTAAATTGAACAATGCTTCATCTTTTGCCTGCCGCAAACTTATAAAATCGCATATCTTTACAAGCAAACCCACTCAGACAGTTTTGAATTATTATATAATCGAGAAAAATGTCAAAATCATTGGGAGTTTATAACGACCTATAGAAATGAAAAGGGATGGGCCAATCGTCCCATCCTTATGTTCAAACTTTCCATCTGATATTTTATTGCTTTATTCTATCCGTTCCTCAACCCAGTCCTTGATAGTACCACCGGTTATCTCATAACCGAAATCGGTGTAGATATGCATATCCTCATCAACAAAGATCTCATATAGGCATCCACCGTTTCTGCCGTAGACGATAATACTGTATTTTTTTGCTATATCTGTCGTTGCTTCCTTTGCAAATTCGACGTTTTCAAGTGCATCGGACAGCTCGTTTATATCGGTTTCGTTCAGATCAAGACTAAGTACCTCATCGAAATTTGTTTCGGCCTTTTCGTCTAATTCACCGAAAAAGCCTTCTGACATCCGCATAAAATAATTGTCTGAAGGTATTCTTTCACGAAATGCCGAATATGACATATCAAAGGATTCCTCCGTAGATTTGAGCCAATCCTCTAACTTACCGGATTCATATGTTTGTCCGGTACTGTCAGTAATGTGATAATTCATATCAACTTTCAATATATCGATCAATCCATCGTCTTGCCCATACATTTCAAGTTCATACCATTGCAACCATCCGGCTCCCTTCTCACAAACTGAGAGTTCGTCCTGAATCTCGATGAATGTACTTACTTGTTCGGGAGTTAAAGTATACTCCAATTTATCCTCATACATATCATCTGTAATATCGACGATCTTCATCAATGTTATTTCGGAAGATTGGTCGACAGACTCATCGCTCACTTCTGTCTCCTGTACCTCGGTCGATGCCTCTGTTTCTTGTACTTCAGTTGTTTCCTGCTCGGTTATCCGAGCCTCGGTGGAAACATCACTTACGGTAGTCTCATTGGTTGTGGAACTGCAGCCTGCGATCAGCAACATGCAGCAAACTGAAATTAGTAATCCCTTATTCACAAATTTCATTTTTTTGTGTCTCCTTTTTATATTATTAATAATAAAAATTACCAGGATAATTAATTACACAGAACGTGAAATGTGTCAAATCTTCAGAGCATGTTAATTGAAAAAGTTACTGCAATGTTTCGAATAATTCCTCGGACTTATGTGTCATATAAGCAGATAAACAATGCAGGCAGTTTTAAAGTCCCCTGTATCTCTTATGGTACAATGGGTTTGATGGGAAGCCTGCTATGACAGGAGGGAAAAATATGGAAGTTCAGACCGTAGGAAATGACAGAAAGCCCACGCATTTTCTGCTTGTTTCAAGGATCCTTATCTTATTTTCAGTGGTGCTGCTTTACGCGATGCAGCTTACGTTGGCGTTACCGATCTTCGGAACGTTCGTCATCAAAAAGGATCTGGGAGCTATTGATAATGCGCGTGTTGAGGTCATCCTGATCTTATTGGGCGCGGCGCTGGTGCTCGACTTTGCGTCTTTCATACTTGCTATAATCGGATCAGTTAAGCAGGAGGATCCCAAGACCGGGATGTCCGTCGCGACAAAGATCATTATGATCCCGTTTTTCCTGATCAACATTACACTATGGGTCATGCTCTTAATGGGAATGCTTAATCCGTTCCTTCTTTTCGGCATACCTTTTGCACTGTTTCTTGGCTTCTGCCTTACGTATATCTATATGTTCATGACCAGCTGGCCGGACATCATCTATATGATCATCTTCACGCTAAAAAGGAAAAAGCGTCCGAAGATCGGGATAATCGTCGGGATCATTCTCGAATTCTTCTTTGTACTTGATATCGTCGGAGCAGTGCTGATCAATAAAGCATACAAGGACTCCGACAGTTGATCCCGGATTCGAGTTCAGTATAATTACAGCAGACCGGAAGGAACGATTTCTTTCACATATATTTTTCGTTTGTTACAAACCTATATTTCTTCGAGGCCTAAAGACCTAAGATAGTCAAATGTTCCATCGTAATACTCGGGTAGTCTTGTCTCATCTTCCCAGAAACCATTCTCCGATTTATGGGAATTACCTTCCGGTACGCAAATAATCATTCCTGATCTGGCACGTGTCATGAGCACTCTGTATGCATTAAGCATATACTTCATTTGCTCATGCTTGCTTTCAGTAACATCTTCTATCTTGTTCCATTTATCCTTTCGGTTAAACCTATAGAATTGCCACTGGCCGTTCTCATAACGCATGTCCGCATCCCAAAGTAAACATGTATATTCTAGTTCCAGACCTTGAACCTGAATCTCTGTTGCTGCATCTTCGAGATAGTTTGATGACCTGGTGTCAGTAATATCATCCAAGAACCAATGAACCGCATTGTCATCATCAGAAGGCAGAACATGAATCCCCAACGGCTTATATCTTGCTGATTCCTTAGTTATCAGCACTCCGGTTCTTTCATTCCCTCTTGCCTTTCCGTGGATCCATCTTTTTGCTTTCTCCATATCTCTAGTAAGAACAATCGGATAGTTTTCCTTTATCTCTTCATAGATTGAAGCAGCATTGCCATCCAAAGCAAGCAGAGAATGAACAAAAGACGAGAGTTTCTCAGCTCTAAAAGATCTTAATGAGACTCCAAGATGAAGTTTTTCGTTGTATGTAACATTAGGATTATCTTTAAGCAACTCATTAACTCTTCCCTCAGCATATTCCGCTTCAGTCAACTTTGGCGAGATATAAACCTTCCAGTGAGAAAACAAATTATTCAAAGAGCTGATCCACTCAGAGATACCTGCTTCACCAGTGTTGATCTCCTGACCTCCACCAACCATACATACTATTGTTGCCCAATCCTCTCTCTGATCAAGAGACCATATGAGGAAAGCAGCTTCTGACATAGGGAAGTTATCCACTTTCTTCTTGTTTCCATATGTGCCACCACGTTTGAGGTAATTGGCAATTCGGTCATGTGTCCAGGAACGCTGGGCTTCATCAAAGATAGCGACATGTTCAACTTCACCATAACCAGAACCCTGAATTTTTACAGCCTTCTTCGGATCGATCTCAAGTATACCGTTCTCAACTGGAAGTTTGATTTTCTCGAGCATGTTGTCACGATAGCGATGTATGATTTGAATAAACTTACTGACTTCACGCCTGGAATCTGTAAGTTTCTTATTCTCATTGCGTTCTTTGCATTTCTTGTAGTTATCTTGAGCCAAAGCTTCATTTAAGACAGCTACCAAAGGTCCGTTACCAGACAAATAGACAGCACCTTCATCTTCAATTGGTTTGTCTTGATCCTGATAAGTCTGCTTTACAGCTACTTCCAAACCTACCAAAGTCTTGCCCGCTCCCGGAACACCGGTTACAAAACAGATGCTTTTCTCGCCCTTCTCTTTGCTCTTTTGGATAACATCCAAAATATATGCAATCGTAGTATCTGTTGTTACTTTATCTGCTTCATGTCTTGTTATGTCGGCCACTGAATGACTTTCATATAAAGTCCTAGCTGCTTCAATGATGGTTGGCGTAGGTGAATAAGGACTGATAATCCAATTCTTATCAACAGAACTCTCATTTGGAAATCTCGTTAAGACATCAGATATGAGTTTAGCTACGCCCTGTTCTCCTGTCATGAGAGGGTTTAATACACGATCATCATATACAGAAGATTGTATAGCTGAAGATGATCCTTCATAACATGTAGCAACCAGAATCGGAACTATTAATTTATCTTCACTGTATTTATGGAAATTTTTTAGATCCAAAGCATAGTCCAATACCTGGTCAACATCACCAACCTTGATTTCAGATTCTCCAACTTTGAACTCAATGCAGAAGATAATACCCTTCAAGAGAACCACAACATCTATTCTTTTACCAAGACGAGGAATATCGTACTCAAAGACTATTTCCCCATCCGATTCTCTAAAGGGAAGAAGAGCTTTCTGTAAGATTTTAATCTCACTAGTCCATGCATCAATCTGAGTGGTTTGGAGCAAACCATGATATTCTGTGCTCAGCTTGCCTGATATCGAATCCTGATCTGATTCAAGAAACTCTCTGATACATTTATGATATAAGCAACGTGGGCTATCTGACATTAGGCACTCCGATTATTTCTTCAAACTAGGCGTAGTTCTTACCCAACATTATAGCATTTCTTTACCTAACTTATATCTACATCGCTTATATCTTAAATTAGTTTCCCTTCACTCAAAAATCTTCTCATAATCTTCAACCGTCTCATCACCGAACCAGTAGATCTCAATGACGCACATAAGCTTGTCATCTAGTTTTCGAGCATAATAAGCGAGAGTCTGAGTGCCTTCGTTTCCTGACAGAGTGTATATGTCCCTTATGTACACCTGACCGTTCAGGACTGCCTCGCTCCTTCCCTGGTACTCGAGAGTGATAGGGAGGTCTTTGTAGAAACCCCGGACAAAGCTGCTGTTGTCATCAAGATACTTGTTCTCGTCATAGTTGGGATCATCCGGCGCTGCGAATGGCAGGTTTTCGAACCGGAACTCTATTCCGTCCGTCGTATTATCGAAAACGGCATCGTAGAATATCGCGCTTTCGCGGATCTTATCTTCATTAGTCTCGCAATTTGAAAGGTTATAGGCCTCATTATCTTCCAAGGCGCTGTCGGAAGCCTGACTTAGGCCTTCGGGGATCTTAGCCCTGATCCCGGCATATTCATTAATATACACGCCATCCTCGAAAACTCCCTTCGTATAGCCGGTTCCGGATGTCAGCTCCTCAAGTGTATGGGAGATGGATTCCTCAGCTCAACCAAAAAGGATGCAGTCTTATGACAGCGTACAGATCGAGAAGGACGATCGCACCGATCAATATGAAGAGCGGCCAAAGCTTCTTATACGACTTAGGCCATTTTCCGACAATATTGCCTGTCTGCCCGTTTATAAGAACGCGGTACATTGTTCCGTGATAATCAAATGACGTGATCCATATCGGATAGTGATCCACCCTCCGTCTGCAAGACCGGGCGCTGATCCTGATTTGTTGAATCTGACAAGATATCCCTTGTTATTTTATATATACGGTCCGAAGTGACTATCGGCTCTACCGGTGATAAAATTATCTTGAATGTTGGTTGCGTACGCGTTTTTTCAGGAGGGGTTATGGTAAATAAAACTTCTAAGATACTTGTGAGCATCTTGACGATGCTCGCTTTGGTCGGCGTCCTTTGCTTCATATCATCCGGTAAGGTTGCTGCAGATGATACGACGAAGGAGATCGACGGCAATGTTTTCGAAAAGGATGAGGACGGCTGGTATAAGTGCAAATTGCAATACGCCACCTACAAGTACCTTGACCAGAACACGATCGACACCTTATGCGGCGGAAGTCTTCCGAGCAATGAGTGGGTGGATACAAACGACGAATTCTGGCTGGGCGAGGATATCACCATTACCAAGGGTCTGGATGCAGGTTCCGATTACAATACAACCTTCAGGATGTATGGCCATAAAATCACGTACAATCCTGCCGACAGCAGTGAGTACTTTTTCAAGTCCACTCCGGAAAAGGGTGAGGATACTTCATATTTCGCACTTATGGGAGGCAACGGAACCATTTACTCGGCTAATGGTGCTCCTTTGTTCCTGGCCGGCGGAGATAAATACGCTAGCGGCGTAAGCTTATTCCTCAACGACGTTACATTGCAGGGTAACAGTACCTCCTATGATCCCACAGGTCACAGCGCCATAACGCTCGTGGATTGCGGATCGTATTCGAGTAATTACGTTACCATACAGAACTTCTCAGCTCCGAAGGGCGGCGCTTTCTGTTGCTACGGCTATACGACCGAGAGTTATTATGGAGACACCGTATATGGAGGAAATGCCTCCCTTTGCACCACCACCATCAGGAACTGCTATGCCGATGAAGGCGGTGCCATCTATTCGGAGAAACACATCGATTGCTGGAATGCCGTAATAACCGATAACGTAGCACAGACGAGAGGCGGAGCTATCTGCATGGGCGGAACTGACGCAGATATCGAACTGTCAGACTGCACCATCACAAACAACGTATGTATCGCGGATAAGAGCGCAACGACCGGCGGCGGCGGTATCTACTGCGGATCAACGATGGTCAGTAAATACGCGGTTGATTCGGGATGGTCTCCTGAGGCCAGAGTCATAGGCAACACCTGCGGAGACAACAGACCGAGCAATATCTATTTCCCTAATAACAATACAAGGGACATCATCAACTTCTCGAGTACTTTTATGGACGATGCAGATCCTAAGATCGGAGTATCCAGGTATTCATATGAAGCAATGGATATCGTGGCGTTAGACACCTACAGCGGATACGCCTTCAACGACGAGACAATTAACTATATCGTCTCTGACGATCCTGACTGTGATATCTTCGGATACGATAAGAATTCCAGAGGGTATTATGAGTCCCTCAGGATGATCGAGAAAATGGAAGATGATCAGGTGGCTTTCCTCCAGGGATTCTCACTCATGGTCGAGGATTACGACCTCAAGGTCAAGATGACGATCTATATCCCTAACAGGGAAGAAGATTATAAGTATGACGAAGACTGGTGGGCTACACTCGGTCCTGATCAGACGGAATTCTACGCCAGGGGCAGCGAGGCAATTGAATGTGCCCCGGGAAATGTCATCTCGAACGGCAAGACGGTAAGCTTCATCTTCCCTTATGATCCGACGGACATGACGGTACCGCTCGTCTTCAAGGCATCTTATCAGGGTGACGATATCGTTGAGGCCAGCGGTTTCTCGCTGGAAGACTATGCAAGAGCCATCATCAGAAATCCATTAAAGTACCCTTCAGGTGCGGAAAACAGGGTTGCGGCTCTGGTAATCTACGCCAATGCCTGCCAGAAGTACTTCGATTTCAGGATGGACGATCAGATCATCTCTGCTCTTGACGAGAACCTGGCTCTTCTCGCAGCGGTCGACAGCGTGAACGTTGAAGATAAGTATCAGGATTACAGTTCGACCATTACCGCTACCATAAAGGATAACAGGATCAAGATCTACAGTATGAGCGGAATCTTCGGAAGCCAGCCTACGATAAAGATCTATATCCACGTCAAAGACGGCGTTACGCCGGTTTTCGGAAATTGGGATTATGATTCGAATTACGATGCGGTATTTATCCCTTACGAAGCGGTGGATCACGGAAACGGTGTGTATACCATCAACCTTCCGAAGGACTACGGCAATCTTTATGCTTATGAGGCAGGGTTCGATGACACTATCGCTTATAATCAGGATTACTGTTCCTATTGCTATGCAGACATGACATATTACCTGCTCGCCAAGTTGCAATCCGACACGGCCAGCTATAATATGAAGGAGCTGGCAAGGACCATGCTGATCTACAGATTTGTCTTCTACCGCGGGACTTTCAATTAAGGAGGGCTTATGAAAAACAATCTTATCAATAAAACCAACTATCCGGCTCCGGAAATAGAGATAATCAAGCTCAGCGCAGAAGGTCCCTACTTCGATTCGGGAAAATACCATGAGACGGAGAAACTGGAGGGCGAAGAAGAGCCGTTCAGTATATATACTCCTTGATAAAGGTTGTTAAGTTATCGGTTATCAAGAGTCCGGGCCGTGTGGCTCGGACTTTTTTGCGGGAGTTTCACTCTCAAGCTATTAAGTATGAGATCCATACTCACCACGCTTTTCCGCAACGATCGCGTTAAGTGCCTCACAAGCATCTTCATATACTGTTTCGGTGAGGGTCAATCTCTTACCGGAATGAGTCTTTATGCGGATAACATAGGTATACCATTCCAGACGATTACGGTATCTCAGATGGTCGCCGTAATGATTATAGAGCCTGCCGAACCTTCGGGCATCGCTGTTGATGGTGGTTGCTCTTTCCGAGTGCCATCTTTTTCGAGAATAAACAGACTCGATGTCTTCATAATCTACTACGGTAATTCCCTTGTTGATACCGATCAGGGTCGTAGGCGTAACGAAAGCACGGATGATCTCATTCCAGGTAGTATCGGGATCATTTGCCATAGCGTCGATCTCCCGAGGAGTGTATCTTCTGCCGCTGCATGCGGGTCTAATGTGCTTAGGCATATTGAACGTGCCCGATATTATCATGAGTATAAAGACAACTACTACGATGGTACAGCCAAAGACAAGACCGCCTTCGCCTCCGACGGCAAATATGAGGACGGCGGCGACCACCAGCAAGAGGATGTATAAGAAAAAGCAGAAATTGTCATTCTCGATCTGTTGGCGGATGAGTTTGTTCGTATAGTTACGGGTAAGGTAACGCGCTTCCTTTTCCAGGTAGTTCGTTCCTCTTTTGTTTTTCTTTGGTTTAGGTTCCGGTTTACGGACGACCTTTTTCTTATAGTTATGCTCTTTGCCCATTGGTTAAGTATAACACTCTCGGGATCGATCTATCTAAACAACTTATCAATATCCTTCTCCTCATACGATTTCGAAGGAAATACGGCGTATTGGTCCCGGAACAATTCTTCACATATCCTGAGCTCGAGATCTTGTCTGTGGATCCAGTGTCTGACTAAGCCGTCTTCGCCCTTAAGGCCGTTTCTTACCGCATGAGGACTATTGTCAAAATAGTCGCAGAGCATCGAAAACCAGACTTCATTTCCGTTATCATCGACCCTGTCACGACGTGCTGTCTCGAGATTTCTTCTGATATCATCCGGTTTTGTCTTAAGATAAGCAATATGGATCTTATTATCACCTATTGCACTTTTGATGTCCCTGTAAAAGTCGATGATAGTCTCGTCCGACATATCACGGAACAGTATCATGTCTTCTACGATATTTTGAAAAAGAGCGCATTCAGTTATTAACGGCGCGCCATCCCAACTGCTGTAACGCTTTAAGACAAGGTCTTTGAACTGCTCAGAGGACACGCGGCCGTTATATATCTCGTACTTCTCTAACGCCTGATAAAAGCTATGGTCATCTGTCCAGATCTTTGTATAGCAGACAACCGCATGATCATCTTCAAAGTGAGTCTTTGCTTCTATCTCCGGCTTTAAAGATGGGAACTTTTCCAGAGCAGCCTGATAGTCTTCCATGCTCATATATGCGCACCAAGCAAGTTCTACCGGAGAATAGTCGCCTTCTTCAAGAACCTGATGGTTTGGACATTTCTCTGATAAAAGCTTTACGAGAGTACTCTTACCGCTTCCCTGTATACCTTCAACAAAATATGTCATATTACGTGTTACCTGTCGCTTTCATTGGTCTTCTTTTTTTGTTTTCGCGGACCGTCGTTTATTGTTTTCGAGAAAGAAATGCTCTTTTTCTGCTTTAACATTTGGTCGAATACTATGTGTTCTCTTTTCTTTTTTGCCATAACTCAAAATACCCCACGGTAAGATTTCTGTTGATCTAATATTAGCGTCCGGACATATCAATGAGATAACTTTTAAGCACGTTTATGCCCATGTGATCTGCTGCAAGCTCTCTTGGCGTGTATCCGTTAAGTTCATCTATCGGACTATCTATCCATGTATCATAACAGTCCCGCCCAACGAGGCGCACGATAACATACGTTATGTTTTCGTCTTGCCTTAAAAAGTTATCTCTGACACTGACTCTGGGAGAACACTTAACCTCATCATTCCATTTTGAAGGAGAAAAATTGGACAAGTAATCTTCCATCACTTCATTCAGTACTACTTCGGTCTTCAGCAGATATATCTCTCCCAAAGCCGGGAAATCAGGACGTTGGAACAACCATTCCCGATTACACTTGCTGCACTTATATATCTTCTTGTTTTCGGTGCTGCTTATGCATTCATAAGCGCTACCTTCTGCTTCGAAGATCTCTTCAAGAGTTTTAGTTTCGTATATGCTGTTGATCTTATTGCACTTGATCTTGGTGCAGTTACAGGATGTATCTCTCATTTATACTCCTTTGATGATGCATTCATATGATTGCGAGGCATGATTGAATCATCAATAAGATCTTTCTTAAGTTTCTGATACTTCGCGAATATCGCATTTCCATCAAAATCTCTCATATGTTATCAACCCCCTTCAATTAATTCCATGGTCTCAAAGAATATCTATCTTTCCCTTCGCGTATTTTTCACATTTACTATTCATTGTCTACCGCCTAAATTCCGATCTTTCTTGGTCAGTTATATTCCTGATAATCCGATCAATAATGAGAGTCCTAAACCCCACTATTGAACTCAGAACCATTAATCATAAACGAACTGATATTGGCATGGATTATTCCATTTCTCCTCTGTATCAGACGGTCTCGTGTAAGCACATATTTAGGATAATTGTCACGCACCGACTCCAATGGAGCATATTCTCTATTTTCCGTTTCTATGCTGTTCAGTATCGTCATAGCCACTTGAATATACGAGTATTCAGCGAATGCTTTTCGTATGATGAAATCGCATTCGAGTTTCCCAATGCGACCGACACTTACTTCATATCCTTTGGATCTTGCATAAATGTACACAGTGTTCTCAAGAACAGGACCATAATTGATCCTATTGTCTGTATTGGTTGCAAAATAGAATCCAAGATCTGCGAGATAGTACTTCTGTTCACCTGTAATAGATCTTCTTGATTTAAGATCAAATCTCTCACACTTATGAATGATCTTTGCATCAACCAACACCTGGATATATCTATTCAACGTCTCACGGGTAATATCGCTGCCGGCTTTGTGAAGATCATTCAATATATTTGTCAAACTGGTTGTGGCACCGAAATTATTGATGATATATGTCTGTATCGTATTAAATACTGATACATTGCGGATCTTAACGCGTTTCCTGATATCTTTTTGAAAAATCTCGGATATTATACCCTTAATATACATCCTTTTCTCTTCCGGATCTGACAAGCTTAGTGTTCTTGGAAATCCTCCCTCAATAATATATTTATCAAACTCGATCTCTTCACTATCATCAACAGGAATCTTAAGAAACTTCTTCATTCCAACATATTCTTCAAAAGTCAGCGGATACATCTCAAACTCAATATATCTGCCGGTGAGTTTTGTGATCAATTCACCGCTCAAAAGATATGAATTGGATGCTGTAATGAATATTGAATATTCTTCTTCTTCGCGAAAAGCATTCAAAACCTCCTCAAATCCGTTTACATTCTGAATCTCATCAATAAACAGGTATTTAATACCTTCAGAAACGCAGACCTTATCGATAACTTTTTCAAGTTCATCCGAAGTTCTGATACTTTTGTATCCTCGTTTGTCGAGATTAAGAAAGACTATATTTTCCTCAGATATTCCGGAAGACCTGAGTTCTTCAGCTATGGTCTGCATCAGACAAGATTTACCACATCTTCTTATGCCTGTGATCACCTTTATCAGATCGGTCTCGTGATAAAACCCACGAATCTTTTTCAAATAGTTTTCTCTGTGATACAGTTTCATATCATTGACCTCCGTCTAGATTGATAATAGCATCTGAAAGGCGTTATTCCAACTTTAACGCCGTATTTTTTATCAATTTGAAAAAATTCACCGCGTTAACTGTGTCATTAGTCTTCGTTATCAATATTTATGCGGGTCAAAGATTGCTTTTCTATTCATAAGAATCAACTCTTTTCTTAAATCTCTTCGACGGATTTCTGATACCGGAATCCCATCCATCATACTTTAGAAAATTCGAAGCAATAGACGATGGTCATTTCGTTAATCTGCGCAATTCTACAAACAATGGTGACCAAAATACCATTCCCGTAACTGCCGTCATAGGCCTGCTAGTCTCCGTTCAGAATAAATCATAAGACCAGACCGATCTGTTATGCAGATATTTTCTGTTGTTTTGTTTATAATATGGTTATTTGCTACCTAAGGAGATTAATCTGACAATGAAACACCCTGCATTGCCTGTCACTTTATTAAAGAAGTCGATCACAGGAGCTGTTCTTTTTGCTGTTATTCTTTCCGTAACCGGATGCTTTGGCAGGGATGGTACTATTGGCATTTACGCCCATAACAGAAGCACCTTAAAGAAGTTAATAAATTATATCGACGAGAATGACACGGAAGGTCTTTATGATCTTTTCTCCGAAGACAAGAAAAGTGATAAGAGCCTTATGGAACGTCTGGATGCAGTGTGCGATCTTTGGGATGAAGAAGATCTGACCGTAAAAAAGAAAAGGAGCACTTCCGGAGGCGGCGCCTACGACCACGGAAAATATACTTACTATGAAACACGCTATTATATCAATGTGGAAAGTAGTGACGGCAAGGAATACGAGATCTATGTCTCTGAAGATTACATTAATAAGGGTGAACCTGAAATGGTCGGAATCAACATTATAGAAGTAAGAGACGAAGACGAGGACATCATTTTAAGCACGTATAAAGAAACTGACACTGTTCCGGATTGAACAATGAACCATTGAATCTCTTGATATCATTACTCAGCCATAAAAAACTGCCGTCTCCGTCTGACGGAAAACATGACAGCCGAACTGCTCCCCTTAAGCGCATGAGGTGTCTCAACCACTTTCACGTTAAATATCTTCTCGAATCTTCTTTTACCCAGAAGGTATCTGGGAAGCATATCCTCATCACCGGCGCGGCCGCCTGATATAGAAATAAAAGCTACTTTATCGCCCTCGTTCAATTTCGGCGGAATGATCAGTTCTTTCATTTTGTTTCCTCCATTAATTCAAAGATCAGCATCTTTCCCCGTTCCAGACTATCGAAAGTAACACTGATAATCGAATCTCCTGCGCTGATCCACAACAAACCGTCAGTCAGGCCATACCAATGAAGATGCTTCGCCTCTTCTCCCCACGAAACGATCATCCCGGGCTTTTTCAATGTGTAGTTAATCCTGAACACGTTTTTACTCCTGATCTATGCTTCTACTCATTCTTCCTGGATCATGTATTCATATTCACCACCATAGATACTATCAAAGAAAAACTTGAAGTCATAGGTGATACCGGATGACAATTCAGAATCAGGGTTGAATGCTTCCCATGAATCTTTTATGTTGGCGGCAAACCCTTCTTCATCAGAAAAGGCGAACCACTTAACTTCACATTGTTTCTGCTTCTCATATCCGGACCAGTATCCGTTCACTTGAGTTTCGTATTCTTCGATGGTATTAAGTCTTTCGAAAGAAGAATCGTAGAGCCAAGTCCGGATCGTTTTGTCATCGTCATTAACACTGATCGCAGCGCCGCCGATATAATCTTCAATGACCGCATCGCCGAAGGAGTAAGAATAGAATCCAATGTATTTATCAGCCCATCCCGCACTTGCATAGTCACTTATCAGATAGTAATACTCATTATCTTTTTTGTAGCAGTCATATACCATGATGCCGGGTTCGGCCAGGTTGTAAAAATCTCCTGAACCGTCGCCGTCATTCGTCCCACTATTTTTATATTCCAGATTAACCAGATCAGTATAATCTTCCGAGATCTCATATACTTTAGTATAGGAATAAGCTCCGGTACCCTGACATGCCGTAAGGAGCACTTCCAGCCTTCCGTTATGGTTCAGATCAGCAACGGCACATACCGTTATCGGCAGGATAGAATCATCAGTAAGAAAATCGCTATACAGATCATCATATTTTTCCAAGATAAGCTCCAGCTGGGAATCAGCCCTGATCATGGTATCTGCTGATTCAGGTGCCTGTTTAGTACTGACAATTTCTTCTGTTTCAGATGTCTGTTTAGTACCAGCAGTTTCTTCAGACTCCGAATAAACGCCGGAACTCTCAGCGACTGTTCCGCATGAAGTTAATAATGAAGTTAATAGCAAAATGCTCAAAACAGCTGCCGTAAGCCCGGCAGATCTCTTTAAACTGTTCTTCTTCAGCCTTTTTCCTGACATTTATTATTCCCTTCTGCTTAGTCATGCTTGCTGCTGATTTTCAACCACTCGTCCGCTTCAGGACGGGATCTGAAGACATGTGTGTTTTTCTGAGAATATTTATCTATCAGAGATAATACGACCGGACGGTTTTCTTTCTCATATTTTTCGACTAGTTTTACCAATTCCGGATCAAGACTCTGTTCTATCCAAGGAGCATCAGTGCGCACTTTCCCGACACGCTCTTTGATTCCGTTCATACATTCATCAAGACTATAATCCAGAAAGATTATCGTATCACAAGTTTTAAATCTCACCTCATATGTTCTGCTGAAATCTCCATCAACGATCCATTGATTCCCTTGTAATATTTCATCCAACTTCTGATCAAACTCCGCTCTTGAAATATGTGACTTGTCAGATCTCCACCATATATTGTCAAGATGAACCAACGGTAATCCTGTAACTTCCTGAAGTTTCCTTGAAAAAGTACTCTTGCCGCTTCCGGAACATCCCAGAACTATGATCTTATGACCTATTTCCATACTCCCTCCTACAAAAACTTCGATCTGTCTTGGTCAGTTAAATTCTTAATAAAACAGTGAAAGACCGGCGATTATCCAATAAAGATTTGTACTCTTTATGTACTTTCGAGTTTTCCCTTCTTAACCGCCATGATCATAACGTAGACCGGGAAAACCATGCTGATCACGGCCTGCAAGAAAAGCGCCGTAATACCGATGGAGTTTGAGAAATCCGATGCTGTTTTACCCTGGTACATGGTCTGGTAAGAAATACATAAGCAGAAAGAAAACACCGCACTCCAGACGAGATTTACGATCTCAAATATCCATGCCAGAGGGATGATCTTTTCCGTCTTCCTGTTCTTATAGAAAATAATGATCAATATAACGGTAACTGCGGCACCGATAACAAAACTGTCTATAGCGTTTACCGTATTTGACCACATGAGCATGTCTTGTCCGGACATTCCCAAACTGTTGAACGCTACATTAATGGCGATCCTGGCAACGATATTAAGTACCGGCAGGATAAGTAAAGGAATGTATATAAGCTTCTTACCGTAATTCCTGTGAATGAAGATGCACATGCATAGCGGAGTTGCGATCGTGATGACCATCTGAATGATGTTGTTGGCTAGGACAAAATTGAAATACGCATCAGCACCACTGAACCGTGCAATCAAGGTTGATGCACATTCCAGCAGACTAGCGAAGGAGGTTAACACGAAAGATAATCCTAATATCCTCGTGGACTTTGTTTTACTGAATAATATGATGAATCCGAACACCGCAATGGCCAGATAGATTGCCGGCCTGACAAAGTAAAACAGAATATACTGAAACTTCATCATGAATTCGATCTGATCGTTCATAAACTATCCCCCTTAGGTTACTCCCACGCCGAATTATAGCATACAGTTATATAATCCATACAACGGTATCATATTACCTGTTGATATTATACTCCATTAAGGTGTAACACTTTTTCCACCGCAGTCCAGTAAGCCAAGAGCTCCGAAAGTGTACTTCCAGTTCGTCGGGTTTGTCGATCTTACAAGATCTCGTCAGACTTCCTTGCGGATCTTTTTAAGCACATCTTTGGTTGTCATAGTCGAACTCCTTTTTTGGTTTTGATGATTCGATTTTGCGCCTTGGGAATTCCGAGTACAAGAAACGCGCTGTTGCTTTAGAGAACAGGCAACTTTAAAGAACGTGCACCCTTAGAGCACGCGTAGTTTTTAATTACGAAGAGAAAGATCCTTTCTCTTCTTAAGCTTCGTCCAAGATGACTGACGGGTACATGCCCCAGTGGAAGAGGACCTGATCCAAATTGGTGATCTTGGTTATCATCCATTCGCCGTCGATCTTTTTGAGCGTGATCCTGCCTTCGAATGTGATCGTCCTGTCGCAGGCCTTGAGCTGTTCTATCAGCTCATCGGCGTTGTTGTATTCTTCATCGGCGGTGACACGCTGGTAATCGACGAGCTCATATGTCAGTTTGACAGTGGTACGGTTATCCTCGATCTCGATCTCTTTAGGGTCGTAGGTGACCTTTATGGTCGAGGAGATCGTCTCGAACCAGTCATTTAATTTCTCTACGTGATATTCATTGGAAATAAGGTTGACATGATACTCTTTGATCTCATCGTTATTGAAATCAGAGAGGGCGATGACGGCGTCTTCGTCACATGTCTGAAGGGCTTTCTCGTAGTCCTTGATGACAGATTCGATCTTGGACTTATTACCGCAACCTGCTATTCCGGCAACCATTGCCAGACAAAGAACAACGGATACAACTTTTGTAAGTTTCATTCTATCCTCCTTAAAGGATCCTGCGGAAGGCCCGCAGACGGGCATATGCTTATCTGACATACTAGAGCGTAACATATATAATTTTTATTTACAATATTCCCGAAAATATGATAAAGATACACTTTTGTGCCGTTTGTATGCATCACAATAATAATCTAAAGATATATAACAAGCGGTTATTGGAGATAATATCCGTCTTTTGGTCTTTGCCGCAGATATTCGGTGGGGTGTATGGGAAGAATCAAGTTTTTTGCCGTGATCATGGCAGCCGTTATGCTGATGCCGGTGCTGGCGTTCTGTTCGTCTGGGGCGAAAAAAACCCCGAGATAAAAGCAAGTGATCCGTGGAAGGCCGATCCTGACGGGAAGACTTTGCATCTGGCCACAGTGCTGGCCAAAAACGGCAATCACATACCTATTGGCTTGGTATTTTAACGCCGACACAAGTAACGTACCTTACGATTTAGTATTCAGTTGTCAATGTTCGGTGAGAAGGATTGAGCCCTTTGAAAGGCTCCTTGTTGTGTCCTCTCACCTTTACTGCACTACATATTCAGGCTGTTATCATTCAGGAAGAAATCATACAATCCCATAAATGTTATTCCATGCTCATTTCTCCATAGTGGTGTAGTTCCATTAACCACTATTATCTTCTTGAAAGAGTCAGGAATCCTTATAAGCGAGGCCTGCTCCCCATCATTTTTTTCCTGTGTTGGAAGAGCAAAGGCTGATTGTATATAATATCTCTCGCTCCCTCGGTTAATCACAAAATCAACCTCAAGCTGTTTTCGGGTATTTTTACCATTCTCGGGAATTCTTGTTTCTACAACACCTACATCGACGTTATACCCTCGATAGATCAATTCATTGTAGATAGCATTCTCCATCAGATGAGTTTCTTCATATTGTCGAAAATTTAGTAATGAATTTCTAAGTCCGAGATCGGTGTAGTAATACTTTGAAGGCGTCCCTATATATTTTCGTCCCTTAATATCATAACGTTCAGCTTTTTGAATAATAAAACTCTCCTGTAAATACGCGAGATAACTTGAAATAGTAGGCATAGTGATGCCTTTATTCCCTTTACTTTTAAACGTATCTGATATCTTTTGGGCATTTGTGAGCGAGCCTATTGCAGAAGCAAGCAATTTCATCAGTTCTTCCATACCTACTTCATCCCTTATGCCATATCGCTCAACTATATCTCTCAGATATATTTCCCTGTTAAGTCTTTCGAGATATGAGCTTTTACTTTCCTCATCCGGCTCCTCCAATATGTGAGGCAGTCCGCCATAATATAAATATTCCTGCCAGGCATCCTGCTTATCCTTACCTGATACCGGATAGAACTCTGAGAATGAAAGTGGCGCAATATGTATTTCATCACCACGCCCTCTGAATTCTGTCATTATATCTGAAGAAAGAAATTTTGAATTGCTTCCGGTCACATAAACATCGACATTATTTTTTCTGAGAAGCCCGTTCAACACTCCGTACAGTCTTATAGGAACATCCGGATTCTTCATTTCCTCTTTAGAAATGGCATACTGTGCTTCATCTATGAAAACATAGTAATTCTGTTTACTGTCCTTAATACGCGCTTTAATATATTCATATAGTCTATGAGGATCGCAATATTGAGCATAATCATCATCATCTAACGGGATGGCTATGATATTATCTTCCGATACACCGGAACCTATCAGATGATCATAGAACAAATTGAAGAGAAGATACGATTTTCCGCACCTTCTGACACCTGTTATTATCTTTATCAACCCGTTATTCTTGCGTTTTATGAGTCTGCTAAGATAAATATCTCTATTGATTACCATTTTTGCGCTCCATTTTAGATTTTTGGCGCCCAATCCACTTTCCTAAAATATATCACAGATTCATCTGATTTACAACTGCCATTTTATATTTACGAACAATGCGCCATTTTTCTAAAATACAGATGCGTGTTTTAATATGCCCTATGGGCGGATTATCCGATGATCTTCTATACTAAGTTATTAATTCCTAAACTTACAAATGTTATTCTATCACACGACACAACAGTGGTTATTTGTTACAGTCTTACAAAACCTTACTTATCTTATATTGAACACGGACAAAAGCGCCCTGAATATGGGCATTCAGGGCGCAAGTCTACGATTATTTGTTTGTATTGTTGGCATCCTAATTGGCATCCTAACAGCACTTAAAAGTGCTAAAAGCCAATATATCAGTTCAAGGACTTAAGTGTCGGGAAGAGCAATACGTCCCTGATGCTCGGGCTGTCAGTAAGGAGCATAACGAGACGATCGATTCCGTAACCGATACCGCCCGTAGGTGGCATACCGATCTCGAGAGCATTGAGGAAGTCTTCGTCCGTGTGGTTTGCTTCTTCGTCTCCTGCTGCGAAAGCCGCATCCTGAGCAGCGAATCTCTCACGCTGGTCGATCGGATCGTTGAGCTCAGAATATGCGTTGCACATTTCCCATGTGTTGATGAAGAGCTCGAATCTCTCTACCTTTGAAGGATCAGTCGGCTTCTTCTTTGTAAGAGGAGAGATCTCGATCGGGTGATCCATGATGAATGTCGGCTGGATGAGTTTCTCTTCACAATATGTCTCGAAAAAGAGGTTGATGATGTCGCCTCTCTTGTGACGGTCCTCGAATTCGATGTGATGCTCCTTGGCAAGTGCCTTAGCCTCTTCGTCGGTCTTGATCTCATCGAAGTCGATGCCTGCGTACTTCTTGATAGCATCGTTCATTGTAAGACGCTCGAAAGGTTTACCAAAGTCGATCTCGATATCTCCGTACTTGATAAGTGTTGTGCCGCAGACCTTCTCTGCGAGGTAACGGAACATGCTCTCTGTAAGCTCCATCATGCCGTAGTAGTCTGTGTATGCCTGATAAAGCTCCATGAGTGTGAACTCAGGGTTATGTCTTGTGTCTACGCCTTCGTTTCTGAATACACGGCCGATCTCATATACTCTCTCGAGGCCGCCTACGATAAGACGCTTCAGGTAAAGCTCAAGGGAGATACGGAGCTTAACGTCCTCGTCGAGGGCGTTGTAATGTGTCTCGAACGGACGGGCTGCCGCACCGCCGGCGTTACTTACGAGCATTGGAGTCTCAACTTCCATGAAGTTCCTGCCGTCGAGGAAGTTTCTGATCTCTTTGATGATCTGGGAACGCTTTACGAAGGTGTCCTTAACCTCAGGGTTAACGATGAGGTCGAGGTAACGCTGACGATAACGCATGTCGGTGTTCGTAAGGCCGTGGTGCTTCTCAGGAAGGACCTGAAGGCTCTTAGAAAGAAGTGTCAGGGACTCAACGTGGATGGAGACCTCGCCGGTCTTTGTTCTGAAGAGGTAGCCCTTCGCACCGAGGATATCGCCGATATCGTACTTCTTGAATGCCTGGTAGTCGTCAACGCCCAGAGCGTCGCGTGTTACATAAAGCTGGATGTTGCCCTGAAGATCGCTGATGGTAGCGAAAGAAGCCTTACCCATGACTCTTTTAAGGAGCATACGTCCTGCAACGGAAACTTCGATACGGTTTCCTTCGTGGAGGATCTTGAGCTGCTCTGCGGATGCCTCTTCGTCGAGGTCTAAGTCGAGCTGTGCTTTGAGGTTGGCATCGAGTTCTTCGAACTTGTTCTTCGCGTCAAGAGAGTGATATGTCACATCGTATTTTGTGATCTGGAACGGGTCCTTGCCCTCAGCCTGCATTGCTGCGAGCTTTTCCTTCCTGATCTTGATCTGCTCATTAACGTTTATCTCGTTTTCTGCCATTTTCGTAGCTCCTTATAATAATATTTCTCGAAAAAGAGAAAGCGCGTGAGTTTCGATCCTTACGCGCTTTTTCGAAAAGAATCAGTCTTATTAAATTACTTACCGATCTTGATTACCTTGTACTTGAAAGAACCTGCAGGTGTTGTAACCTCAACGACCTGGCCCTTCTTCTTGCCCACGATAGCGGCACCTACAGGTGACTCGATGGAGATCCTGTTGTTGAAGATGTCTTCCTCGTTGGCATTTACGAGCTCGTATGTCTCTTCGGTCTTTGTCTCTTCGTCACGAACGACTACTGTACAACCGAGGGATACCTTTGTCTTGGAGATCTCGTCATCGCCCAAAACCTCAGCATTCTTAAGGAGGGCAACGAGTTCCTGGATACGGGCTTCGTTCTTAGCCTGTGCTTCTTTGGCGTCATCGTACTCAGAGTTCTCTGAGAGGTCGCCCTGAGCTCTTGCTTCGTTCAAACGCTCGGATATTTCAGCCGCGATAGTTGTCTTTCTCTCTGCAAGCTCGTCCTGCAAACGCTTCAGACCTTCGGCGGTATATACATTCTTTTCCAATTCTTCTGCCATTTTAAAAAACCTCACTTATAGTTTCTGGTCATAACGTGTCTTATTGTACCCCATAAGACCCAAAATAACAAATATTATTATAATATATGGCTTATCGTGCTGTTCTGTCGTTTTCCTTCTGGATAACATCGTGAGCGCCGCCCTCGATGATGGATGTGGAAGATACGACAACGAGTCTTGCCTTCTGCTGGAACTCTTCGATGCTTGAAGATCCGCAGGAACACATTGTAGCCTTGACCTTAGCAAGTGATGTGTCGAGGTTGCTCTTAAGAGATCCAGCATAAGGAACGTAGGAATCAACGCCTTCCTCGAATGCCATCTTGCCGCCCTTGCCGCCGTCGTCATAACGCTGCCAGTTACGTGCTCTGTTGGAACCTTCGCCCCAATACTCCTTAACGTAGCTGCCGTTAACGATGAGCTTTCTCGTAGGGGATTCATCGAATCTTGCAAAGTATCTGCCGAGCATAAGGAAGTCAGCACCCATTGCAAGAGCAAGTGTCATGTGATAGTCGTGAACGATACCGCCGTCGGAGCAAAGCGGGATATATACGCCTGTCTTCTGGAAATACTCGTCACGAGCCTTTGATACAGCGAGAACTGCGGAAGCCTGGCCGCATCCGATACCCTTCTGCTCACGTGTGATACAGATGGAACCGCCGCCGATACCGATCTTGATGAAGTCTGCGCCAGCATCTGCGAGGAACTTGAAGCCCTCGTCGTCAACAACGTTTCCGGCACCGACGATAACGTCAGGGTAGTTGGACTTGATCCACTTAAGAGCTCTCTCCTGCCATACGGAGAATCCGTCTGAGGAGTCGAGGCAGAGGGCGTCAGCGCCTGCTTCGATAAGAGCAGGAACACGCTCTTCATAGTCACGTGTGTTGATACCTGCACCAACGACGAGTTTCTTGTCTGCGTCGAGGAGCTCATGCGGGTTAGCCTTGTGGAATTCATAGTCTTTACGGAATACGAGACCTACGAGGCATCCGTCTTTATCTACGATAGGGAGCTGGTTGATCTTGTTGTCCCAGATGATGTCGTTAGCTTCCTTAAGAGTTGTTCCCTCAGGTGCAGTAACGAGCTTCTCGATAGGAGTCATGAACTCTTTTACTTTTGTATCTGTGGACATTCTGCTTACACGGTAGTCTCTTGTTGTAACGAGACCCAAAAGCTTACCTGTTGATGTGCCGTCTGATGTAACGGCTGCCGTACCGTGGCCCTTCTCTTCCTTAAGAGCGAGGACTTCTTCCAATGTAGAATCTGGAGTTAAGTTGGAATCGGAAGTAACGATACCTGCTTTGTATTTTTTTACTTTACGGATCATCTCACACTGAGATTCGATCGACTGAGACTGGAAAATAAAAGACATACCGCCGCATCTTGCGAGTGCGATCGCCATGCCTGAATCTGAAACGGCCTGCATAACAGCAGATACTACCGGAATATTGATCTTGAGCTTTGATTCTTCCTGACCCTTCTTGTATTTGCAGATCGGAGCTGATAAGTCGACCTGGTCAGGTGTGTTCTTTTCTGTAGTGAGATTCGGTATCAAGAGATACTCACTGAATGTACGGGATTCTTCTTCGAAAATTTTAGCCATAAATAATACCTCCCAGACTCTATTCTTTTTTGTAAATTAGAATAAATCATATCACAGTTATTATTTAATGTGCCATAGAAAAATGAATTTTTTTAAGGGGTTTCTTTGTGCTAATTATCCCCTTCACATCCTGCCCAGCTTAACGAGCCTTATGACGCACTGTTCGATGAAGTTTTCGACTTCCTTTTCGTAGAGCGCAGGGGCCTTTGCGTAAGATTCCATATGGTCAGCGTTTTCGACTATGATCATGCGCTTAGGAGAACGGATGCGGTCGTAGATCTTTTTCGAGGCGTCAGGGTTAACGACATGGTCCTTCTCGCCGTGGAAAAGGAGCACCGGAACCTTGATCCTGTCGGCACCCAGGGCGCAGTCGCACTTGTCGATGTCGAAGTTGAACCTTAAGGCGACGCAACGCTTGATCCACTTATAGAAGATCGAGCAGTCCACCTTATACCTTCTCCTGCCGAGGTCGAGGAACGGGCGCTCGAACTTGTCATATGGGCTGTCGGCGATGATGCCTGCGACGTTCTCGGAAAAATCGTCCTGCTCGGCCGCAAGAAGCGCCGTGACGGCACCCATGCACCTGCCGAAGATGAAGATCCTGGCGTTATCGCCGTGCTGTCTTTTACAGAAATTGATCCATACGCCCAGGTCCACGCTCTCACAAAGGCCGTAGGAGGTGAACTTGCCGCCGCTCATGCAGTGGGCACGCTGGTGGATTATAAGGACGTGGCACTGGATCTTGGTCATTATGAGCTTCGCATAGGCGCTCACCATAGACGGATGCTCGTTATAGCCATGAAGAAGGATGACTACGTTCCTGCACTCCCTGTCGGAGGACGGCCTGTAGTAACCTTGAAGCTTGATGCCGTCGAAGGCCGTGACCCTGACGTTCAGAAATTCCATCCTGTTGGTGTAAAACCAGTTCCTGCCCCTTCCGATGACATCCGACTGGTCGATCTTCTGAGGCGACCTGTCGACTGTGGGCATAGGCTCAGTCCTATAAAAAGCCTGGGCGAAAAAGCGATTTCCGAGCGCGATATAGATGATCACCAGGCAGCCCGCAAGTAAAATCAGCAGGACTATAGCGATCAATATGTAAATCGTAAGTGCGCTTATCTTAAGGACAATCACTTAAAGGACCTCCGGTTCGTCATTACCGCTGCTTAAAAGTTCGCAGCCGTCAGATGTTACGAGCACATCATCTTCTATACGGAACCCGATCCCCCATTCCTTGATGTAAACACCCGGCTCCACTGCCAGGCAGTTGCCTTCCTTCAAAGGCTCTTCTCTAACGGAAATGTCGTGGACATCAAGTCCCATGTGATGAGACGTATTGTGCCAATAATATTCTGACACAATATTAACATCATTTTCTTCTCCGTCAGATTTCATTTGTATTAAACCTTCATTCAGGAGCCACTTATAAGTGATCCCCTTCATGTGCGTATTAAGTTCCGGAATGGTGATCCCCGGCTTAATGAACTTAAAGGCTTCTTTTCGAAGAGTCACGATAAGTCCGTGAAGGCTCATCTTACGCCTCTCGAGTTCCTCATCGTCTGATCTTCCGACAAAAAGGGCTCTGGAGATGTCGGCACAGTAGCCGTCCACGCGGCCGCCTAAGTCGATCTGTACGATGTCGCCGTTTTTGACCTTGATATCTTCCGGTGTTCCGTGGTGAAGATAAAAGACGTTCTCGCCTATCGCCGCTATGGTTCCGAAAGCAGGCACCAAAACTCCTCTTCTTGCCATCTCGTACTCGAGCTTCGTGTAGATATCCAGTTCGTTCATGCCGGGTTTGATGAACTTCTTAAGTTCGTCCACGGCTTCCTCGGTGATCTTCGCGGCTTTTTTGATGGCCTCGATCTCCTCAGGCTTTTTGACCGTACGCATGTTCATCATGGTCTTCTGGATATCGATAAGTTCCTCCGACGACCTGGTCTTCAGCGCCAGGTTCACGAAGTCCTTGGACTGCGATTTAATGGAGCTTCCGTCATAGCCTATGAGAACGCTCTTGTCCTGAATGACCTCAAAGACCTTATCATCAAAGGTCTCCCTGTCGAAGATATTCTCTTTATTGATGCCCGATATCGCCTCGTACTCTTCGTGGGTCTTGCGCTTGCCGTGCCAGCGCTCCTTGAGACTGTCTTTTTCCGGCACGAAAAGGCTTACGTCAGCCTTGCCGTCTTTTTTCCTAATGATCACGGCAGTGTCCTCGTCCTCCACGCCCGTCAGGTAGTAGTAATTCCTGTCCGGAAGAAAACGGTAGTCATTGTCCGAAGACATGCGCTCGGGTTTTCCCGCATACAAAACCAAGGCGATATTGTCTTCTACCGCCTCGATCAGTTCTTTTCTATTGTTTTCGAAAAATAAATTACGGATACTCACGATCAACCTCTTCGACTAAATCTTGTCTCATGTGCGACCGGGACAGAGTCGCTTCTGACATTGACTTCATCGAAGATAATCGTATTGTTGATATAACTGAATGTGGCACTCGGAGCCCTTCTAATGAGACCCGGGTTACCGATAACTATGGAACCGTCCGGCACGTCAAAGTTGACATAAGCGCCCGGAGCGATAAGTACGTTATTACCGATAGTTACATTACCGACGATGATCGCATTCGCACCGATCCACACGTAATTACCGATAGTCGGCGCACCCTTCCTCTTACCACGGAACTGGGTACCGATTACGACACCGGTGGAAACGTTAACGTTATAACCGATGACCGACTTCGGGTGAATGATGACACGACCAAAGTGGGCCAGGTAAAAGCCCTTGCCGATCTGGGTGTCATACGGGATCTGGATGTGATATTTACGGGAGAGACTGTCCAGGTACATGTTGAAGAACTTGAACTTAAACTGGTAAAGCTTCTTCCTCCAGCCGTCATACCTCTCGGTCTGACGATAGTAGTACTGTGTACGCCTCAAAGCACTGATATAACTGAACTCCGGGCTGGATCTGATCTCTTCGATGTATGTCAGAAAAATGCGGTCATGGCTTCGCTTATTTCCTGTATAACGATACAGATCGCTATAGACGATGTCCTTCAATTCGTCATTCATGCGAAGCCTCCGACAAAAATACTTACTGTAAAAATTATATTTCTTATATCACAAATAAACAATAGATTCGGACACATTTTTGACAAAATCAATGAAAATATGGTATGTGATTTGTCACCTCTGAATTATATTTATTTTGTCATATGCATAAAAATATTTTATACTTATTAGGTGTTGATTTTATTACCAAAGGGGAACAGTTATGAATAAAAGATCCTTCTTTCCGGCAGCTGTTATGCTGTCCTTATTTTTGGTGTTCGGCTCCATCTGTACGCCTGTAATGGCGGCCTCCACGGACCACGACCTGTCCATTGGCTTTACCGCCGTCGACGACAGCGGAAATACCGCAGCAAACTTTCCGTACGGGTATACGGTCTCGGTTAGCGCTGTAACCGAATCAGGGGACCCCCTGACCGGAACATATAACATTACGGGTGCAACGGTCTCGACCGTAACATTTACCGACGGTAAATGCGACATCGAGATCTTGCCGGGATCAACAGCCACGTTCCAGGGTCTTCCCGACAATACGACGGTAACAGTAAGACCGATCAGAAGGATCAGGACTGACGGCTCGACAGATTCCATATACGAGAAGATATCCACAACGGACCTCGACTCAAACAATTCCCTTATCCTCGACTCTGATAAGAGCATCAGCTATACCGTCGACAGCAAGTCCATATACACATCCATAAGCATCCTGCCGACGTTTTATAAAGACAGCTGGACCGATGACTGTGAGTACTTGTTCCATATGACTTTCTGGGATGAACACGGCCTCGATCTTTCCGAATTCAGCTACACGATAGAGGGAGACCCGACGGTCTACAAACCGACATCCGAAAATAACAACTTGATCATAGACGTTAAAGTTCCTATGAACAAAAAGCTCACCATCAACGGTATCCCGACAGGTATCCATTTCAGCAATTACGATTTCTCTGACAGCGAAGAACACCATCTGTATTGGAAAGGTAATGTTCAGAACCTGTCGGGAACTTTCTTCGCGACGACAACCTCGACCGGGTATAAATATCTCTCCAGCGGCATCATGGATCTTACATATTCGGGACTTTGGACGATATATTACAGCAGAAGGGCGGTCATGGCTTCCGTGACCAAATTCGTAGCCGATCCTTCGCTGGCAAACGATGATAATCTCTACGACTTCAAGGTTACCTTATACGACACCGTGCATGACCGTCCGCATACCGGAAAAGTACAGGTAATAACCGGTCCATATCAGTCCGTGCAGGCCTACTCACAGATATACGGACCGGCACAGCTCCCTTCGGATCTTACGCTCCGTCTCGCCGAGACAGACGAGAACGGTTCATTCTATATAAGCCTGAAGCGTAATGAGATGGCACTTATCGGTAAAAACTATGATTTTGAAATGACCAACGCACCTTGGGTCGTTCTTAATCTCAACTCCAGCGAGATCTACCATACCGAATACGATAACTATAACCCCGAAGACGGCATGATCCCTGCACTTACCAGGATCACGATTGAAGAGGTAGGCGACGGATACCAGGTCCTGTCAGGCCCGAACACACCGACTGACAAATTTGTCGAGTGGACACCGGAGTATGCTCAGGAAATGAATTTCCAGTGCGTCAATACGAGGACCTTTGATTCTTCCCTGAATCTCAAGAAAGTCGTAGAAGGCAAGAACGGAGATTTTGATTTCACGATAAGACTTAAGGATCCGTCCGATGCGCTTCCTACAACATATCCGTACACGGGCGACAAGAGCGGTAATCTCGACTTCACCTTAGTCTCGTCCGAGAAAAGCACCAAGACAGGTCTGGACGACAGAACGTCCGAAGTCGAGCACTTCATCTACGAAGCCACGATATCCCTGAAAGGCGGCGAGAGCATCACGATCAGTGACCTTCCGGGCGCCTGCGAATACGAGGTCATCGAAAAAGATCCGTCAGGCTACACCGTGGAATCCACCGGCAAGACCGGAACTTTTGCTAGTTCCAAGACGGCAGAGGTCGTCTTCACCAATAAGGAGATAACACCGACACCGTCCTCTACACCGTCACCTACTCCGACAACTACGACTACAACGACCACGACGCCTTCACCGACGCCGACGACAACGACGACAACAACGCCTTCTGCTACACCTTCGGCCACACCGACCCCAACGGCTACACCTACGGCAACACCTACACCGGGTCTTGTGGTAACCACAGGCGAAGGAGGTCTTAGAAGACCGATCGTCGTAACAATATCCATCGGTATGATCGTCACGGCGGCTATTCTGGGAGATATTTACCTTAGAAGAAAGCGCGAGGATTGATCGGTTCGATCAAAGATAGAAGATAACAGAGTGTCTCAGCGATGAGGCACTCTTTTTCGAGAAAAAAATCCCGAACCGCAATTACTGCGATCCGGGATATATGATCATTGACCAAACGGAAGAGTCTCGCCTTCACCCGGTTCTCTTCCTGATTCACCGGGATCAACGACTGTAAGTTTGATTATCTCTATTTCCGGAGCATCGTAAATATCTTTCATATCAAACATCCTCCTTATAAGCTATGCAAAAATGAATATACATATATCAGATATGATTTAGCCAGATTTTTCATATTAGCGGAATATCCGTCTGTCACATAACAGTTTCTCAAATAGTATGCAATATTCACACTGATCTGACACTCATTAGAGGAAAGATTCTCTGAATCATAAGCATACACATCAAACATTTCCGCAAAATACTGGGAGCACGGAACTTTTACCGTATAAACTCCGTTACCCTGATATACTCCCTCATAGACCAAGCTCTGGCTGTAGCCCGTAAATACAGGAGTTACTCCATCCTTAACAGAGAAATAGAACTTCAACGTCGGAGTAGATCCGAAGATTACGCTCATGCTCGTGAGTTTGATCTTATCGCCCTTGTTGGAAGCACGACAATATCCGTCGAAGTAAACATCATCTAATATCTTACTCATATCAAAATCGTTGATCTTGGATTGCTGTTCAGGACTTAAAACCTTATCAGCCAGATCATCTGTTCTGAACTTGAAGTATTTCTGAGCTGCTGCACCATAGTTTACAAGAGCTATTACAGCATCTTCACTGTCGGAAACATTATACTTACCGGGATTCTCAAGAACAGCGGCTGCATAAGAGCTGACGCTTATTGTTGAATAGGTCAGTATTTCTGATCCGTCATACTTAACGCTCAATTCAAGCGGTACCGTCATATCTTCTACATCGATCGGGAATGTGAACTTAAGGATATTCTCTTCTTTGACAACCTCTGACGAATTTACTTCATCACCTGCCATATAGAATCGGTTTCCTTCAGTAGGAGTAAGTGTTCCTGACCAATTTGATAATTCAGGATAAGTCGATCCGTCCGGGATATAAACATAGACTTTTAATCCGACCATCTTTTCTCTTTGGCTGTCGATAATCAGTGAAAGACCCTTTAATACCATAGGTTCGGTTCCACCATTGCTGTTGATCAGTATCAATGAATAGTAGGCCTCGGAATAGGAACTCTTATCTGATCTCTCAACACTGAAATCATAATCATCACTTACAAAATAAAGATTGGCTGTATCACTAAAACCGCCACTGGAAGTTTTTGCAAGACAATCTCCATCGGAAGGATTATTTCTTGATATACCGATCTTTACATAGTCTTTAACAAATAAATTGTCTGTTACAAACAGGCAATCATAAATACCATTATTCGCAAAGTAAAGATTGCTCTCTACGCCGTTGGCACTATTTCCCTTTATAAGCGCAGTAACATATTTTGTGCTCGAATATCCTTTTGTAGTCGAAGCAAAGTAATTTGTTCTGGTACCCTCTCCTCCACAGAAGATAGCTCCTCCTCCGGTTGTATCAGAGTTAGGTGAGTTACAAACATTATCAGCTAATCTGCATGTTCCAAGAGACACATATGCATAAGGTCCTTCTAAGCATACCGCACCGCCTTTATACTCGGCATAGTTGTTCTCTATATCTGTATTGTATACCCTTATCCCTGAGAAAGGAGAGTTTCCTGCAAGATTTACAGGACCCTCTGAATAAATAGCCCCGCCTTCGTATGCCTTACAATTAGTAATATATGCAGAGTCAACTCTTACCAGATAATCTGTTGGAGCCGCACTGCCATTCAATGTACAACAAACTGCCGCACCTCTTTTTGAAGTAAAGTTCCTGATTATGGTACCGTCGCCTAATGTGCAATTCGCACCATTAAATAATGTGATCGCACTATAGCCATCAGGATTCAGTTCAGTAGCTCCGCCATCAAGAGTAATGCCGCTAAGCATCAAACTGCATTTTCTGGTGCTGTTTCCACCCAAACGGAAAAGAGGAGCTCCTTTAGGGTTCAAAATAGAACCGTTGAAAAAATTACACATACAAGGACCTTCATCTTCCGGAATATCGGCTTCCAAGAAATACTCACTCGGATCCTCAGGATTATATGTGATAGTATTGTAATTCAGATCGAAGGAAAACGTTCTGTTGGTATAACCACTGAGTCCGCCGGTAAGTTCAATATCCTCATACAAAATGTACGTGGTCGACGGACCGTAATAAACAATATCATCCGGCAAATGTCCGTCAAACGATGCAATCTTGCTTTGAGTCAACAATCTGTAATATCCACCCGAAGCCTCATACCATCCGCTTTCATCATTGTATTCGAAATTATATCTGTAATAGATCGCAGGATGTTCCGGATTAGCATAGATATCTTCGTCATCAGCCAATACCTTACCTGAAGTAGCGATCATCATTGCCCCAAAGGCAACGATAACAGCGAGCATGGAAATAAGAAACTTGGATAATTTGTTCTTTCTCATAAGAACCCCCGTAAAATGCACTTTTCCAATTAGTAACAAAACACTCAAATTCATTTTACCATCTATAAACAATGACAAGAAACCTGTTTAATTAAATATAAAAAGAAACGGTCCTATGTGCAGTATTACCAAAGCAGAGACCCAACTTAGATCTGTGTTACGCTGTTATTCGCTCTGAGGCTTTTCTTATATCTCGATTAGAGATCAACGCAAAGATAAAAACCGTAACACTGATGATCGCTCCAACTACAGTCAATCCCTTTCTCTTGGAAGAATACTTCCCTTTTGTACTTTGGAGCAAATACTACATGATATTTACAGTTCCATTTTGTGTGTGCTAGACTTCTTGCGTCGGTGTTTTTATCTGACATATTTTTACCTCCTAGTGTAGTTGCGTAACTGGCAGGTCACGCGTTCATTCTACATCAGGAGGTTTTTATTCATCGCTTAAGCTCTATGGAACCGCGCGACTATCGCGCGGTTTTCGTTACGCAAAAAATCCCGGGAGCGATCTGCCCTCGGGATTAAATAGTATTATCAAACCTGATGTTAAGGATCAAGGCTGCTGGTACTGGGTGAAGATGATAGACTCGCCTTCGAGCGAATCCAACCCGGATGGGGTCACATCAGTATCCGCTTCAAACTTGATCAGATCAAGCTCAGGTGATGAATAGATTTCCTTAGGTTCCATATTCGTTCCTCCGTTACAGTGTCTTAGAGATGACCACATCCTGGAAAACCAGCAGTCCTTTGGCAAGTTCTCTCATCTCGGCCGTTGAACCGTTTTTATACATGTAGCTCAGATAGTTCATAAGATACAAGTCCGCCGTTGAGCTGGAGTTTAGATAACAATACGAAAAGTCCAGCTGATCCGGAAGTTTTGAAGAATCAAAGGCGTAATAACTCAGTGAACGTCCCGGAACCGTAACCGTATAGACACCGTTTCCCTTGTTCTTGGCTGCATATTGGTTAAAATCATCTATATCATAATCATAATACAAGAAAACAGGATCCACACCGTCCTTGACTTTAAAATACAACTTGATGGAAGGACTTCCTCCGAAGATGGCACTCACGCTGTATAAGGTGATATCTCCGTCACGATTGGTAATTCCAAATGTTATATCATGATCGAAGAATCTTGTTTCCATATCATAATTATCGATCTTTTCCTTAAGATCAGGATAATCATTCAAGATGCTGTCGGCGAGATCGCTCTCCCTGAATTTGAAATATTTCTGGGAACAAGCACCGTAATTTACAAGTGTTGCAGCTATGTCAGCATCTCCCTCGTTATATTTCTGAGGATTCTTGAGAATGGCAAGAGCATAATCCTGAACCGTAAAACCTCCGGCAGTAATGATCTGTTCATTATCCCTTAGAACAGTAAAGCTCAGCGGAACGGTCATATCCGTAGGATCATATGTAAAGGTGAAATAAACGACATCATCCTCCAGTTTTACCTCTTCACATTCAAGAGCACCCTTCGTCACATAGAATCTGCTTCCTTCTTCTGCTTTAAGTTCGGCAGTCCAATCCGACGAACTGTAGTTCTCAAGATCAGGAACATAGACGGACATCCTTATCTTGAGTTCGTAACCGTTGAAGATCAGAGAGAATCCTTTAAGGAATATCGGATCACTGCTCTGGTCATCCTTAATTACCTTGAGGTATTTGTAACATTCTCCGCTCGAGGTCTGTTCCCATCCGATCAGCGTGTAAGACGGATCATCGTAGACGATCTGGGATATAGTGGCCTTCGAGAAAGTATAGCTGTCATTGGCATATGCAACAAAATCCATATCTGAAACAGAATATCTGGAAATACCGATCATAACGTCATCGTTTCCATTGAAATTACTATTGAAAAACACTATATCGTACTTGCTGTTGTTCGGGAAATAGATGTTGTTCGGCACATTGTTTCCGCATGTATTGTTTATGACTCTCGCTTCAGTATTATAATCGGAAGTTACAGCATACTGCGAAGTATTGATGCTTCCGCAGTAGATAGCACCGCCGCCCGTTGTGGCACCTGCTGAAGTCACACAATGGTTGCCTGTTATAGTACAATCATTAAGACTTACGGAATTATCCGAACCCATAACGCATATCGCTCCGCCTCTTGTCTGAGCAACATTGCCGGTCAAGGTAGCCGAATAACCATCGACAGATACCTCTGAATAAACAGCTCCGCCTTCATCCGCAAAGCAGTTCTCAATAGTAGTATGATATCCGAGACTTAACGCTCCACGCTTATGCAACTTCCCGTCATAAGCAGC
This sequence comes from Clostridiales bacterium, assembly GCA_017649645.1. GTDB lineage: Bacteria > Bacillota > Clostridia > Saccharofermentanales > Saccharofermentanaceae > Saccharofermentans. The sequence goes on from JAGCGK010000151.1 coordinate 39,615, forward strand.
CACATATTCAAAGTCAGCTACATATATCGCTCCGCCCTGTTTAGCGGAAAAATTACTGATCGTACAATTTTGTATGGTCAAATCACCGCATTTCTCGATGGTAATCGCTCTGTTACCATTCGGATCATATCCCTGAGCATTTCCTTCCAGATCTACATCATATATAGAAACTGAACAGGACCTGTATCCGTTACAGCTTCCAACAGCGAACAAAGGCGCTCCCTTAGGTGATCTTACAGTTCCCTTGGTCCCGGTAGAATAAATATATAGAATATTACCATGTTCTTTTTCTTCACTCGGAGTTGCTCTATAAAGGCACACGTCCAGTTCGTCATCTGAAGGTTCATAGGATATGGTCTTTCCGTTCAGATTTATATTGAGACTATAGCCGTTATCGATGGAAATTCCCTTAGTGATAACCAGGTCCTCTGCAACAAAGTAATCATCAGACACTCCGGCTACATACGACCCTGCACAAGGAAGACCTCCTCCGCACCTCGTGTTGATGATGACCTGATTAAGAAGCTTACAATTTCTTCCGTCTATTTTTTTCTTATACCAACCGTCTTCTTCATCCAGAACGAAGCCGTCCGGGATATATCCATCATCTCCATCTGCCAGGACTTTTCCTGATGAAACAAATACTAAGGCTCCAAAAACTACAGCCAAAGCAAATACTGAGACAAGGAATTTGGATAACTTATTCTTTAACATAAGACCCCCCTGTTGAAAAACTATTTCCATTTCAATAACAAAACACTCAAAAACATTTTACCATCTGCATTCGATGATAAGAAACCGTCTTATTAAATATAAAAAGGAGGCATGCTATGTGCAGTATTGCTAAATCTTAACTGCATTAATAAAATTACGACAAAATAGTGATAACAGCATGTCAGATTTGTCACATGCAAAAACTCAGGCCTGTGTTATGTTGTCATTCACACTAATGCATTTCTTGTATTTCGAAACAAAATGATCAATCAAAACAAGTTTGCACCAATCGGGTATAAATTCAGCCCTGCATCAGATTACTGTCAGCAGCGATTGTCTTCTTGTGATTTATATACGCAACGATCGTGAAGATAAAAGCTACGATGCTCACAAAACCTGCAACTGCAACAGCAACTTTGCCTACTATCTCATCAAATCCCCAATAGAAATAGAAAAAATAGTAAAAAGCAGAGTATTGGATAAAATTCAGAATTAGGATAATGATCTGGAATGGAATGACACGCCCTGTTTTTCTGCCCGGTCTGAGAGAACGGAAATTGCTCACAGAAAAAATGAATGTAAATAACGCAGCCACAAGTCCGATCATCGAGAAAATGAATACTTCGAGCACGACACTCTTTTGCCCACCTGCATTGAGTAATTCAAGAAGACCGAAAAACAAAAAGAAAATAATGGGAATTGCTGACAATAATATGCAAAGGCAACCCGCAATCAGATTAAAAGTTAATGATAACGCTCTCATTTCTGACCTCTCTTATATATGTATTTCCCCGCAAATATAATATCACAAATCAAAAAGGACCGCTCCTTAAAGGGAACGGTCCTCAAAAATACTATTCAATTGTAGATCAAGCTTCTGAGAAACTGTCAGCACCTACGCCACAGAGTGGGCAGGCGAAATCTTCAGGAAGCTCTGCAAATGGTGTGCCCGGAGCGATTCCGAGTTCCTCGCAACCCTTATCCTCGTCATATTCCCATCCGCAGATATCGCATTTGTATACAGCCATATTTTAGTCTCCTTTAAATTTCAAGATTTCGATAACGTCAGTATCGATAATGCGGTATCAGCCGAAATATCTTTCCAGCAAGCCCTTCAAAGCCTTACCGTGACGAGCTTCATCTCTAGCCATTTCATGAACTGTGTCATGGATAGCATCAAGACCGTTTTTCTTAGCGCAAGTGGCAAGCTCAACTTTGCCGGCTGTTGCGCCGAATTCGCAGTCTACTCTCCACTTGAGATTGTCCTTTGTAGTAGCCTTCATGTTAGGCTCAAGATCCTCACCCAAGAGTTCAGCAAACTTAGCTGCGTGCTCTGCTTCCTCAAAAGCAGCTTTCTCCCAATAAAGAGCGATCTCAGGGTATCCTTCACGTGCGGCGATCCTTGACATGCAGAGATACATTCCTACCTCCGAGCACTCACCTGTAAAATTAGCCTTAAGCTGCTCGAAAATGTATTTCTTATCCTCTTCGGAAATGTCAGGGTTGTTCTTTACTGTCTGTGCGTATACACCATAAACGTGCTCTGCAGCAAGTTTAAGTTCACCTTCGACCTTCTCGAACATAGCCTTCTTTGCCTTGCATACCGGACACTCATCCGGAGCATCGTCACCTTCGTGTACGTATCCGCACACCTTACAAACATACTTTGCCATAGTCATGTTCCTCACTTATCTTTTTTAGGCGAGCCTATATTGTAATCATTCTAAATTATCTTCATTGATATGTAAAGCCGACTGTTGCCGACAAGATAACAAGATTACTTAGCTCTTTCTATCATAGCCAAAAGCTTAGGCTTAGGGCTAAAACCTACTGACTGGTCGACTATCTCGCCGCCCTTTACGATGAACAGAGCAGGGATACTTGAGACACCGAACTTCATACAAAGATCCATCTCGTCATCGGCATTGACCTTGGCAACTTTATAGCTGCCGTCACTTTCTGCCGCTATCTCTGCAATGACCGGTAAAAGCATTTGACAAGGTCCGCACCAAGGGGCCCAAAAGTCAATGAGCACCGGCACATCAGAATTAACTACTTCAGCCTCATAGTTCTCGTTGGTTAAAATAATTTCTTCCATATGCCACCTCTATCTTTATTGTAGCTACATTTGTATTTTCTCATAAGGCCTTCCGAAAAGTTACGCAATAACTAGGCAAATTATTTACACCCTGTAAACTATGCCCTTCGCGATCTCGTCAGCCTTATTGTTCCCTACCAAAACAGAGATGATCGTCAAAGCAAAATCTATCGCCGTTCCGACACCTCTTGAAGTAATGATGTTGCCGTCTACCTCAACACTGTTTGTGGATTTAGAGGCACCCGTAAGTCCGTCTTCCATTCCCGGATAACAGCAAGCTCTCTTACCTTCCAGGATACCAAGTGAACCGAAGACAGTCGGAGCAGCGCAGATAGCTGCGAGATACTTTCCTTTGTTATTGAACTCGATGATCTTATCCGTGAGTTTTTTGGTGTTGCCGAGATTAATGGTGCCCGGCATTCCTCCCGGAAGAACGATCATGTCAACTGAATCAAGATCGAAACTGTTGATCGAAGCATCTGTCTTAAGAGTGATCTTATGTGATGTCGTAACTACAGGTTCATCAGTAACCGAAACTGTGGTTACTTCAATACCGGCTCTTCTCATAAGGTCGATAGCTGTGATAGCCTCAACATCCTCGAATCCTTCTGCCAGCATAACTGCAACTTTGCTCATATATAAATTCCTCCCTATGGTTTTTATATTATTCTACCATTAAGAGATCAGAGTTCTTCTCCGTTTGTCTCGATAACTTTCTTGAACCAGTAACCTGAATCCTTGATGGTTCTCTTCTGTGTCGGATAATCAACATAAACGAGACCGAATCTCTGTGTGTATCCGTGAGACCACTCATAATTATCCATCAAAGACCAGCACATATATCCGGCAAGTTCAACACCGTCATCAGCAGCACGCCTGAACTCACGGATATATCTGTGGAGATAATCGATCCTATAAGAGTCGTGAACCTTACCGTCAAGACATACCCAGTCGTGAGATGCCATTCCGTTTTCCGTCATCATGACAGGCTTACCGTAACGCTCATAGTAGAACTTAGGAGCCCAGTACATAACTTCAGGTGTCAAAGGCCAACCGATGTTGGTCATCATCTTGCCCTGGAAATAGATATCGGAATACTCACCGATCTTCTTACTTTCCTGAGCATAGTAGATGTTTGTTCCGTAGAAATCGAGAGGTGTGGAAACGAGCTTCCATTCTTCCTCGGTAAACTTCGGAACGAGGTCACCGTAGTCTTCGATAAGTTCGTCAGGATATTTTCCGAGATAGATCGGATCTGACCAGTAAGAGATACTGAAGCAGAAGTTATCCTTATTAGTACTGAATGTCAGCTTTCTTGCCTTCTCGACTGCTTCCGGAGAAACATTTTCAGGAATAGCGCAAGGACCGATAGGTGCGAAGCTGATCTTAGCAGGTTTTTTAGCGTTGTTTCTTATATAATCTGCTGCCTTACCATGTGAAAGGATAATGTTGTGTCCCATGATAAGAAGATCTCTTACATTATGCTGTTCAAAAGGTGAATGATTGCCGAGCTTAAATCCGCAACCGAGCTCACACTGAGGTTCATTAAGTGTTATCCAATAAGATACTCTGTCTGAAAGAGCATCTACAACTACCTTTGTATATTCAAGAAACCACTCGGAACTATCAGGATTCATCCAGCCGCCCTTCTTATGAAGTTCAAAAGGATAATCCCAGTGATATAAAGTGATAAGAGGTTCGATACCGTTTGCCAAAAGCTCGTCAACGAGATCTGAATAGAACTTGATACCCTTCTCGTTAACCTTGCCTGTTCCGTCAGGAAGTATCCTTGTCCAGCTGATGGAAAAACGGTAAGCCTTTGCTCCGATCTCCTTCATCAGCGCTACATCTTCCTTCATGTGATGATAGTGATCACATGCTACATTCGCATTCTCGTTGAACTTGATCCTGCCGCTCGTCGATGCATAGACATCCCAGCAGTTAAGTCCCTTGCCGTCTTCATTGTAGGCACCTTCGATCTGATACGATGCCGTTGCTGTTCCCCACAAAAAATCTTTGCCAAAACCCATAGATGGATCTCCTTTCAGGTTATGTTCAAATCTTACCATTCAGGGACATCTTACTTATATTAGAAGTTCAACAATTATGTCATTTCATTTGTGGCAGGCTGATGATTTGGCTATTCCGATCTCACATTTTTTTGAATCATAGAAATACACATTATCAGACAGGTATTTATCCGTTCCCCTTACAGGACCGTTTGCCTCATAGACCATATCGATAAGCTGTTCTTCATCAGGCACAGTCTTAAACGGAAGGATAAAGACCTCATCGACAGACGAAGGAAGGATGTAAAAATCGCCTCCTACTACCGATGCCGCTTCCTTAAGCACTTTCTTACAAAGAATCACCGCAGCTCCCCGAAGTCCTTCGGCATTTGAAAGTACCATCATGTCGCAGTCAGGATCACCGAATTCCTCATTTGCATTTTCAATGGCCGTCAACTCATCCATGCCTTCGCCTATCAGGTGTTCGATCCGAAGGCTCACGACTTCGTCCCTGACATTTTTGATTACGTACTTCCCCTGCCTTCCGGTGTTCCTTACCGCAGTCTTATAAAGCTCATCCTCCGTTACCTTGTATCCTTTAAGGAGATCATTTGTTATGCACATGATCATCCTGCCGTCCACATTTTGCATGAGGTCACATTCGCTTATGTTGACGTAGTACATGACCGCGAGATCCATGAATCTTCTGAACGGTCTCTCGGACAGGTATTTGCGATTAAGATCATAGTTTACGAGACACAGATAGATATGGTCTTTCACGTAGGAATACTTAAGTACTTTGGTAGGATCGATATCAGAACCGGGATCAGTCGTTGTCCTGATCTGTGCGATCTTCTCGAAGATCTCCTTTATCGTCACGCCGTCTTTGTAGGCGTCGTAGAAATCATTCAGGTAGATGTTGGGAGCGATGTTCGACTTGGAGTTCTTGATCAGGAGCCCGTCCAGGTTCTTCTCGTTGTTCTTTAGTGTCGGCACGATCTTGACCTCGTAGTCCGCATATTCATCCGGAAGATAATCCAGTATCTCCTTTGAGATCTTGCTTTTAAATTCTTCGTAGCTAAGCATACAAACCTCCTTTTAGATTTTGGTGGTTTGATGATAGCAACTTGAGAAGCCTTAAAAATCGACAATTATCTTGAAATGTCGACAATCCGTCCTAAGCCTTCTCAAAAACCCTGCGGCATAGCGATTTCCGCCAGCTGTCTTTTTCGAAAAAAACATCGATTAAGGATGGATCGCTTTCCTGTGTGTACACCCTCATTTTTCGTGTTTTAAACACAGAAATTTTTGAAAAATGCACAGGCCTGTGCAAAAACAACGTTTTGCCTGTGTTTTACACACAGGATTTCCGGATTTATGCACAGGGTTCACGGCAGAAAAAAAAGAAGCACCTGTGCGGTGCTCCTTTGAATAATCTTTATCAATCCTGGTTCTCGAAATCTACCAGATGTTCCTGACCGTAGAGCTTTCTGAGCTTCGGCTTCTCGATCTTACCTGTCGCATTACGAAGAACAGGTGCGAAGATGATCTGACGAGGTCTCTTATAGCGCGGAAGCTGCAGGCAGAACTCGTTTACTTCTTCTTCCGTAAGTTCCATGTCAGGCTTAACTTCGATGATGGCACCTTCGATCTCGCCCAGACGCTTATCAGGAAGACCGATTACGGCAACGTCCTTGATCTTGTCGTTCTTCATGAGGAAGTCCTCGATCTCTACAGGATAGAGGTTCTCACCGCCTGATACGATAACGTCCTTCTTACGGTCAACGAGGAAGATGAATCCGTCTTCGTCCTCGCGGCCCATATCACCTGTAAGGAGCCAGCCGTCCTTGAGGACTTCTGCCGTAGCCTCAGGGTTATTGTAGTAGCAGACCATTACGCCGTTACCCTTGACGCAGAGCTCGCCGACTTCGCCCTTCTTGACGATGTCGCCCTTCTCGTCGATGATCTTGCACTCCCAGCCGTAGCCAGGGATACCGATAGCACCGACCTTGTGAACGTTCTCGACACCGAGGTGTACGCAGCCCGGTCCGATGGACTCGCTAAGGCCGTAGTTGGTGTCGTACTGATGATTAGGGAAATAAGCGAGCCAACGCTTGATAAGTGACTTAGGTACAGGCTGAGCACCGATATGCATGAGCCTCCACTGATCGAGCTTATAGTCGGAGAGCTTGATGTCGCCTCTGTCGAGGGCATCGAGGATATCCTGAGCCCACGGTACCAGGAGCCATACGATGGTGCAGTGCTCGTTGGATACTGCATCCATGATGTACTGAGGCTTTGTTCCTCTGAGAAGGACGGCTCTGGAGCCGCTTACCAAGCTTCCCATCCAGTGCATCTTGGCGCCTGTGTGATATAGAGGCGGGATGCAAAGGAAGCAGTCTTCCCTGCAGGTGGAGTGATGCTTCTGCTCAACTGCTGCAGCGTGCATGAGACTCTTGTGCTTATGAAGGATAGCCTTAGGGAAACCAGTGGTTCCCGAACTAAAGTAGATAGCGCCGTTGTCTTCGTCTGTTATGGCGATGTTAGGACGCTCACTTGAGTAATCGGCTGTGATGACGCGGTAATCTTCTGCGAATGTCGGGCAGTTCTCGCCGACAAAGATGAGGGCGCGGTTCTTGTGAAGGTCGTGCTCAATGTTTTCGATACGGCCGATGAATTCAGGGCCGAAGAAAAGGACATCCAATTCTGCAAGGTTGCTGCAGTATAAGATCTCGTCTGATGTATATCTGAAATTGAGAGGTACTGCGAGAGCGCCTGTCTTAAGGATTCCGAAGTAGATCGGGAGCCACTCGAGGCAGTTCATCATGAGGATACCGATCTTGTTATCCTTCTTGATGCCGCGGGACAGGAGCATGTTGGCTACTCTGTTGGCCTTCTCGTCAAATACTTTCCATGTGATCTCTCTTCTGTAAGCCTGCTTTTCCGTAGGCTGGATGAGTTCGTACTCTTTCCATGTAACGCGTCCGAGTTCCTGCTGTTCAGGATTGAGCTCTACAAGAGCAACCTCGTCGCCGTATAGATCTGCATTTCTTTCCAAATACTCTGTAACAGGCATTTTCAATACTCCTTATTCTACAAATACTACTAAACTACACGTATAAGACATGCCTATAAGAGTATAACAGTTTTTTATTAAAAATAAAGTTGACGATTTTCGGAGGCGATGCCGAAAAAATAGAAAATGGGTATTGTAAAATCCGTAAACACTCGTTATAATTATTTGGCTTAATAAGTTCGAGGTGTAGCGCAGTTGGTAGCGTACGTGCTTTGGGAGCATGGGGTCGCAGGTTCGAACCCTGTCACCTCGACCAGGTATAGGTTGTCTCAGGTTCATGAGACAGCCTATTTTTTTGCAATGTAAATTATCAAAAATACTTGACGATTATCGCCCTTCTGATACACTAGAATCAGTGATAAGGGGCTATTTATGAGAAAGGAAAATGAAAGATCTCTATTCATCGACGTAGCAAAGGGTCTTGGGATCCTTATGGTTATGTGCGGTCATGTACTTTCCAAAGATCAGGGACTTTGCCCATTCCTTTATGTGATCCATATTCCCCTGTTTTCGATATTATCAGGCTTTTTCGAGAAGAAACAGGATAATTTTGTCCGCTATGTATGTAAGACGTTCAAGAGGCTTTACATTCCGTTTGTAACAATAACATGCATCGATTACCTCGTTTATTTCTTTACCTATGCCAAAGGCACGGACGATCCGGTGGCAATATGGTTTTATCTTGCTTTGTTCGGAAGCGAGATAGTCTTTAACATTCCTATCTGGTATCTTTTTGTCCTGTTCGTGATCAAAGTTGCTTCTCAGCTGTTTCATCTGATCAAAAAAGAGATGGTCAAAAAGATGGTAATGATCACGGTCATCACTTTCGGATTTTTATACATGCATTCATTCGACTCATTCCCTGTTAAAAACAGGTTTGTTGCCATCTTTTCCATAGTTCCTGTATTGACATATTATTGTATCGGCTATCTATCGAAGAACATCATTGACTGCATTTCAAATTGCTTTAAAAAGAAAACGGTCCGAAGAAAGATCTTAATGGTCATCATCATGATCGTATCATTGTCGGTAACGGCTGTTCTTTCACAAATCAACGGCTTTGCCGAAGTTTTCGGTTGTATGTTCGGCAAAACTCCTCTCTTCATTATCAGCAGCATTTCGGGCGCCTTTGGCATCATGATCCTGTCATCCGTTATTGCCTCATCGAAAAAGTGCAGGCCACGCTTACTCAGTTACTTCGGGAGACATAGTCTGGCAGTACAGGTCACCCACTTCTATATTACGGAATATCTGACGATGTACATACTCGAAAAAACCGGAAAAGAGCACCTTCGATTCAAACCTTTATCAGAGTTAGCGATCATGTTCGAAACCGTCATTATCTGTCTCATTTTCATTTTGTTGACAGATCTTTTCCGCCGCAAAATAAGAAGGTTATCAGACCCTGCCTGACAGTTTACGACTTTATTGACAAATGTTTTTTTATTGGGTTATACTTATCGGGCACAATCGAGGTGTAGCGCAGTTGGTAGCGTACGTGCTTTGGGAGCATGGGGTCGCAGGTTCGAACCCTGTCACCTCGACCAGACGGGGTTATCTCAGGTAAGACTGAGGTGACCCCTTTTTGTTGCGTGTAAAGAACTATTGATAATATCCCCATCTTTGATAAACTGATTTAAAAATTCCTAAGGAATATTTTTATGAGCGAGAAGAAAGAAAGATCACTGTTTATCGATGTGGCCAAGGGATTCGGAATCCTTATGGTCATGTGCGGACATCTTTTGAGCACCGAACAGGGTCTGCGCTATTTCCTTTACACGATCCATATCCCGCTGTTCCTCTTGCTGTCCGGCTTTTTCGAGAAGAAGCAGGATAAAATCGGCAAATATCTTCTTAAGATCTTTAAGCGACTATATCTTCCGTATATGCTCATTACCGCTATCGATTATGTGGCGTACACGTTCGTCTACAAGGCCGATTTCTGGCACGACTCCGTCATTAAGGCTTTCAAGGCTTGGGGCGGATGCGAGCTGGTATTCGACATCCCGATCTGGTTTTTGTTCGCGCTGTTCCTGGTCAAGGCTTTCTTCCAGATCCTGCATCTTATCAAGAACGAGAAGGTCAAGAACGTCGTCATCGGTATCATCGTGATCGGCGGATTCTTCTACATGCGCTTTTTCAGTTATATACCATACAAGAACAGATACTTCGCCATTTTCGCCGTCGTACCTGTCCTTACGTATTACAGCATCGGTTATCTCGTCAAAGGACTTATCGGCCGCCCTTCCAAGATCTACGAAGGCACCGTTCGTTCCGAGAAGGTACTTACCGCCGTCATTATGGGGTTCGCTTTTATGATCACGGCATTCCTGTCGCAGATCAACGGCGATGTCGGCGTTCTCGGCTGCCACTTCGGCAATATCATCTACTTCATCATCAACAGTATCTGCGGTTCCTTCGGATTTATCATCCTTTCATCGATCCTTGCCTCTTCGAAAAAGATCAAGCCGCGTTTCATCTCTTACTTCGGAAAGCATAGTCTCGCAGTCCAGGTAACTCATTACTATTTGGCGGACTATGCGGCGCCTGAGATCCTCAAAAGACTCGGTAAAGGCGACCTCCGCTATTACCCGCCTGTTCAGTGCATCATACTTATCTCAGTTATCCTTATATGCCTTTTGATCCTCATCGCTAAGGGCTTTATAGGGAATAAGTTAAAGAGCCTGAAGAAAGCCTGAAACTTGGCTTTTATTTGATGTTTAATGTCTGTTTTCGGGCGTTTCGTCATTTTGTACTATTGGCCGTATGTTTTTTTGTTGAAAAAACCGAAAGAAACGTTATGCGGTTAATATTTCTGAAATTACGCCCTCATTTTTCTTGAGTTTATCGGGATTATCGCCCCCGGATCATGCCCGAAAACACACTTTAACCTCATCTGAGCCTGCTTCCCTCCCTTTAGTATAATATCTATCATTTATAGCCGCTTGAAAAAGTGATTTTCGGATGATAAAATTCTATTGATTTATTCTTTGACGTTTTACAGTATTTACAAAAATCGCAACTAATCGACAGAAAACAGACAGAAAAAGACAGAAAACAGAAAAGGGAATATCAGGATAAATCAGGTATGGACAGGGAAAACGAAAGGCTAAGTTATATTGACATAGCTAAGGGAATCGGTATACTCATGGTCATTTTCGGCCATGTTTTAAGTAAGTCCCAAGGCTTGTATTGTTTTATCTATTCGGTACACATTCCGCTCTTTATCATCTTGTCCGGATTTTTCGAGAAAGAGCATAGTGATTTCAGATCGTATTTTTATAAGACCATCAGAAGGCTGTATCTGCCATTCCTGGCATTTGTAGTCATCGACTATGTCGCGGCTTACTTCCTTAACAATACTCCTGCCAAGTACGTATTCGTTCAGGGCGTTAAGGCGGCAATGGGCATGGAGAGAGTCTTCAATCAGCCGATATGGTTCCTTTTTGACCTCTTCGTAGTTAAGGTATTCATCCAGCTGTTCCACAAGATCAGGAACAAGAAGCTCATGAACCTTCTTTTGGCTGTAGTAATGATCTGCGGTGTCTACTACATGTACTGCTGCAGGTTCATCGATTTCTCCATAAGATATATTCCGATCAATTCCGTTATCCCGTTCATGTCATACTATATCTTCGGATATTTTATGAAGGGTTCCGTTAAGTATGTCGCCGACATCTTCGAAGGAAGAGACAAAGTCGCGAAGTTCCTTATGTCCGTCGTTATGATCCACTGTCTGGCACTTCTCGTACCACTGTCACAGATCAACGGCAACACATCCGTTTTCGGTTGTGAGTTCGGAGACAATACGACCATGTATATCATCAATACGATCCTCGGTTCGTTCGGATTCATCATCCTGTCGTGCCTTATCGCATCGAAGCAGAAGAATCTTCACATGCTGCAATTCCTCGGAAAGCACAGCATGGAATTTCTTGTTATCCACTTCTATATCACGGCACACGCGATCAATGCAGCATGGGGCCTCATCAACAGTCTTGAAGCCATTCACCTGCCGCACATCCAGTGCTCCAGTTTCGCATTCACTTTCACGATCTGCTTGACTCTCGTCCTTTGCGAGATCAAGATCCAGGATTACGTGGCACAGAAGAGACTTAGAAGAAGACTTTCTCTTATCTATTGCCTCGTCCTCAAGAGGAAACATACTCCTGCCCTTTCACGTCGCTATTGAATGATCCGCTGATTCGTTGTACTATCTTTCCGTGACAATAAAGGAGATATTATGGGAATCGGTCTGGTACTCGAAGGCGGTGCTCTCAGAGGTCTTTTCACCTCAGGCATAGTTGATGTCCTTCTCGAAAACAATATAAAGTTTGATGCGGCCGTCGGAGTTTCCGCGGGCGTGGTCTTCGGCACGAATCTTAAGTCATGCCAAAAGGGACGCGGCATCAGGTATAATCTGAAATACTCAAAAAACTGGCGCTACAAGAGCTTCCGTTCCCTGCTTTTTACGGGTGATCTTTTCGGCGCCGATTTTTGTTATCACAAGCTTCCTAAGGAACTGGATCTGTTCGATGCAAAGACTTTTCGAGAAGACCCGATGGATTTCTATGCTGTCGTAACAGACGTCGAAAACGGCAAGCCGTTTTACAAAAGACTCACTGACGGAGAATTCAAAGACCTGGAATGGGTCAGAGCATCCGCGTCAATGCCGCTTGCTTCAAGGATCGTAAAGATCGACGGAGGCAAATATCTGGACGGCGGAATATCGGATTCGATACCACTTAGGTTCATGGAAGAAAAGGGATTTAAAAAGAATATCGTAGTCCTCACACAGCCTTTGGGATACGAAAAAAAGCCGTATAAGATCATGCCTCTCGTTAAGACCTTTTATCACAAGTATCCGAATCTGGTAAAAGAGGTCGGAAACAGACATGAGATGTATAACGAGCAGACAGCATATGTCTTATCGCGAGAAAAAGAGGGTGCATGTTTTGTTATAAGGCCGGAAGAAGCTCTCAATATCAAGCCGACCGAAACCGATCCGAACGAACTTCAGCGAGTCTACGATCACGGAGTTATGGTCGGAAACAAATTATTGAACGATATCAGGGATTTTATCAGTCTTCCTCAGTCTTTCTGAGACTTCCTACCATAAAGCAGATAAATCCGGTAACGATGACAAGGACCGCACATCCCGCGAGGATATAAAAGCCGACTGATGTCCTGGTTATAACATCAAATGTAACTTCCAGATTATGTGCGCCGAGCTCCTCATATAGTTCATCATATTTGTTAGCTTCATGATGAACCGTTCCCACAGCAGACAGCATAAGGAAGAGCTTGATAACGATAGTCGCCGAACAACCCAATGATGTCCATATAGTATGCTTATACTTAGTGCTTATTGCCAAGGCAAAATTACCTGCTGCCAAGAGCACCACCAGCAAACCTACCAAAGAAGGCATCAACTTAATATATTCAACAGTAGATCTGGTTTCATATTGCGTTACTATCTTCTGACACGGAACGGCAGTCGCACCGACTGTCAGAACACTTACGATCATTACTATGTAGCGTATGATCTTACTCTTGTCCATATTTACCTCCAAACAACTCATACTTCAACACAGAATCATAATATCATTTATTACTCAAACTTTGTCGTACGTAACGCAAATGTTATATTTATACTCGGAGTATAAATGATAAAATATTATTAATATTATAGGTAAAATGCCCTAGGTGTGAGTTTTGATCAAAAGATATGGAAAGAGAAAACAACAGATTATCATTCGTAGATATAGCTAAGGGAATATGTATCCTGATGGTCGTTCTCGGTCACATCGTGAGCAAAGAACAGGGTATACATCCGTATATCTATACCATGCATATTCCTACATTTATTCTTCTGTCGGGATTTTTCGAGAAGAAACGGGAGAAGTATCTTCCGTATCTGAAAAAAATATTCAAGAGACTTTATCTGCCGTTTCTTTGCTTTGTGGTCATCGATTTCATAGCGGTAATGATAATCCACAAAGTCACTATTCTGTACTTCCTGCATCACTGCTTCCTTGCCGCGGTCGGATTGGAGTGCGTCTATGACGTGCCGATCTGGTTCCTTATCGATCTTTTCATCGTAAAAGCGGTGTTCCAGCTGTTCCACAGGATCAAAAATGCCAAAGTCTTAAAGGTCATATTGATAGTGGCTGTCGTTATCGGCATTACCTATATGTACTTCTTTGATTACTTTGAATTGATGAACAGGAACTGGGCTTTGTTCGCTCTGGTTCCGATGCTGGCTTATTACTGCCTGGGATTTATCCTCAAGGACCTGATCAAATATATTGCTAACGTGTTCAGCGGGGAAAAGATCATCGACAAGCTCTTCCTTACCGTCATAATGATCATGTGCTTCGGAATACTCATCCCGATATCCCAGATCAACGGAGATGTCAGTTTCTTCGGCTGCAATTTCAACAATGCCTTTTTGTTCCTTATCAACAGTTTGCTCGGAGCATTCGCGATCATCATACTTTCATGTATCCTCTCTTCATTTACGAAGATCAAGTTCAAAGGCATACAGTTTTTGGGTAAGCACAGTCTCTTCATCCAGGTTACACATTATTACCTGGTGGACTATGTGATCTTCGCCTTTTTCGATAAGAGGGATAAATTGGATCTTTATTACTCTCCGGGAGTCGAAGCTTTGGTCTTCCTGGCCGTTGTAGGAGTATGTATCATCGCTATAATCATCAAGGAACTTTTGGTCAAAAATGTCTTATCGAAGATCAAAAAGTAAGGCTTCCCGCGACATTCGGATTTATTGACAAGGGATTTTTCTTTGGGTTATACTTTACGGGCAAAGATCGAGGCGTAGCGCAGTCGGTAGCGTACGTGCTTAGGGAGCATGGGGTCGCAGGTTCAAGTCCTGTCGCCTCGACCACTAAAAAAGGAACTGTTAAAGCAGTTCCTTTTTTTGTTCTGTGTTATTAAAATTGCGTCAATTTCCATTGCTTCGGCGAGTACTTTCCGGCGCCGTTTACGACCTCGAAAGAATTGCTCTTTGAATTGAACTTCATGTACTCCACCTTGGTCTCGGATCCGTACCAGGAATCGACCCTTAAAACATCGTCATTACATAGATAGATGTAGTATCCGTTGGAACCTCCGAGAAGGCTGTAAGGTCCAAGATCGGAATGCCTTACGACAACATTGGTGAACTTCGTGATACCGCCGGCACTGTTAAATCCGATAAGAAGTTCGTCTCTGCCGTCACCGTCCAGATCATGAAGAAGGTAACCGACGCCCTTGCCTTTGCCTAAGATCTCAGGTGAGATATCCAATTGTCTGTTATTGCCTTCCTTGCCGTAGAGAACACCTTGTCTGTAGTACTCAACGGCGTCCTTGTACCACTCATCCTTATCAGGCCTGCATCCCGTAAGCCCGAAAATGGCCGATAACAGAAGCGGGACCGTGACGATCCACATGATCATCTTTCTCATCTTGTATTATCCCCCTATAAAAAAGTCATTCTCTTCTTTGGCTGTTCATGGCATTCATGACGTCTCTGATCTGGGTCGCATCGATGATCTTAGCGGAACCGCAGAACGGGCAATATGCCTTGAGCATCGTCTGATCAAGTTCCATCTGGCCTGCGCAGTTAGGACATGTGAGGTCAACCTGTACGACGTCCTTGTTTATGTCTTCTGTCCTGAATGAATGGCCGGTCTTTCTTGTTACGTAGTCCTTGAACATGTCGATGACCTTCTGCTCCTGAGTCGTAACGCCGCCTGTTGTCTTAGCGACATTCTCGATGTCGGATACGAAGGATATGAGAGCAGACGGCTCTGCCTGATCGAGGAAAGCCGTAACTGTTGAAAAGCTGATATTCTGATCTCTGGAGATAGCCTCGACCTTTGCCTTCTCTGATGAAGGGATCGAATTGTCGCTCATGATCTGACCTGCGATCTTATCAAGTTCCAGACCCTCATCTACCGAGATGCTGCCGTCGATCCTTGCCATGTAGTAGCAAAGTGCGAGTTTACCCAAAAGTGTATTTACGTGCATCGAGCTGAAGTTGCCGCCCTGTGAAGGAGATGTTGCCCTTGCCTGATTTATCTGCTGCTGTCTTTGCTGCATTATGTTGGCTACAACTGCTCCGGCAGCTGCGGCGCTTGCCGATGCCACCGCCGTATTTATGATCGAATTGGAATGACGGATAGGTGCTCCAACCATTGTTCTTAAAAGCATTTTTCCAAGACCCATCTTGTATTCCTCCTTGTCGTTTTTTCCCTGCTACTATTATACAAAAGAAGGCCCGCAATAAAAGATATCGCGAGCCTTGTTATCGTTTTCAAAAAAACATACCGAATGGACAAAGATTGATTTATTCCGCAACGATATATGTAATAGAATCCACCGTGCCGTCCTTGAAGACGAAGAACAGCTTGGTGCCGCCGTCGACTATGGTCATGGATGAGTTCTCGTCACCGTTTATGGTGTAGTCCGAATAAGCTGACTTCACATCGTCTGCCGTCATTCCGATATAGACACCCTCAGGCGTTGTCACGATGTCGTCTTTAAGCTCGATGGAGCATATCTTCTCCACATCGCCGTCAGGGAATGTCCTTATGACAAAATCAGCGTAGGTATAGACCTTATCCATGCCCTGGAAAGCGCAGGACTCCGCCTCAAAGTAGCTTACCGGCTCACCGAGCGCATCGGATACCTCGGAAAAGTCCATGCCGATCTTAAGTTCCTTGCCTGCGGTCTTGAAGCCCAGCTTGGAATCGGATTGCTGCAGCTGTCCGCCTGAAGCATTATCGCCGCTGCTTTGCTCCACCTTCGTCTCCGCATTGTTATTTCCTGCTGCCGTGGTCCCTGCCGTGTCACCGTCGCTGCTGCATGCCGCAACGGAAGCTGCCATGGACATAGAAAGAAGCAGTGCCGCATATTTTCTTGATCTCATATTATTCCTCCGTTTTATTCTTCTGTTCTTCGATCATTTTATTATAGTATTCTATTTTTTCTTCGTAAACTTTGGTGTATTTCGGATCGTTCCTGTGATCTTCAAGACCGTAGGTATCAACGAGCCACTTGCCGAAGTAATCGCTCATCTTCTCCGCACCTGTCAGATTCAGATGAAGTCCCGCATCGTAGGTATCCACCGACATATCAAGCCCGATCTCATCCTTCAAAGGGATCATATTGATATAGTTAAGGCCGTTTTGGTCGGCGTATTCCTTTACCTGCTCATCCCACTCCTCGTACCAGTACGGGTACTCGGTAGGTGCCTTGATAAGGACCAGCTCGATACCGTTGTCCTTACAAAGCTTCGTCATCATATCAAGATACTTCATGCTGTTTTCGCCGAAAGAATAATCGTCCAGCGGCATCGGATCCGGGAATTCACCCTGAGGCCTTATGTCAACTCTCATGTAGTATCCGTTATGCGTCACCTTTTCCTTCTCGAAAATGTACTTTAAGTCATCACCTGTCAGTTCATTCCACCTTGAATGATATCGAAGGATCGGGAAAACATAATCTATGAAGTTCTCACCTTCCGTCATGGATGCCTTAATGTCGTTGACCTTGCTCATAGACCACTTCATTCCGTCCAAAGTCATCCTGTTATATGCTTCCTTCTGAGGCTTGTCGTACTTAAGCGACAGGACGTTAAAGACGACGACCTTCGGCTTTTCATACTTAAGTGTCTCTTCCAGAAGGTAGTAGGACTGCCAGACAAGTTGCTGGGAACTGCCTCTTATATAGGATGTGATACCGTACTCCTTCCAAAGTTCCATGGTGGAGAAATTCTCGTAGACTTCGCAGTCGCCTATGAAGATAACGTCATGATCGGTGGTCTCCTTGTAGTACTCCTCAACCATGGCGCCTTCCACGATCTTGCCCATGTATTTAGGCATAAGGAGCCTTTGCGCGAACCAAAGTCCCGCTATGAGAAAAGCAATTATCAATACCGATGCTATTATCTTTTTCTTCATATGACTCCTTAGAACTGATTATAGATAAACTGCGTCGCGTCGTATCCTTCTCCGTATGCGCCGAAAACAACGATGACGATAAGAAGCGAAGCCAAAAGTAAATGGCGGATCACAAAGTTATTATCCTTAAACACAACGCCTTTCTTCGCCTTGATGATGCTGACCGTAAGAATAATCACGAAAGACACTATTAAAACGATATAGTCGTGCTTACCAAGTCCGATATTAAGAAGCGAACCGTCCGCGAAGATCTTAAGGTTAATATTCGTGAACATCGTTCCCACCATCTTAAACGTAAGAGGGACGTTCCTGTAAACATCGAACATCCTTATCATGCTCATGAGAAGTACTGTTCTTATGATCTCGAAGATCCCGTAGCCCAACGTATTCTTGATCTTCACCTTGCCGTGGAACTTGGCGTAGAGCGGTTCTAACTCCTGAGAGATCATGATGACCACGTAGTTCATGAGACCCCAGACTATGAAGTTCCATGCGGCGCCGTGCCAAAGACCCGTGGTAAACCATACAAGGAGCGACGCGAGGTAGACCGTCACGCGCTTACCGATCTTCTGACCCAGATGCTCACGGGACCACTTGGAAAGTTTCAGCATAGGTCCGCAGACCGAGACCGGATAGAAGATATAATCCGTGAACCACGTGCCCATGGTGATGTGCCAGCGGTTCCAGTATTCCTTAATATTTTTCGAGAAATAAGGGAGGTTAAAGTTCTCGGCAACGTCTATGCCCAGGACCTTGGCGATACCTATGGTGATGTCGATGCCGCCCGTGAAGTCGCAGTAAAGGTCGAATGCGTAAAAGAGCATCGCAACGAAAACGAAGGTTCCCTTATAAGTGTCGGTGTCAGTGGAAAGGGCGATGACCGCGGGAGCGATTCGGTTCGCGACAACCATCTTCTTGAAGTAACCCCAGATGACCCTGGTAAGACCCTTGGAGATGTTGGTCTCCTGAAGCTTATGCTCTCCGAAAAGTGTCGGTGCCAGATCGTCATATCTGCAGATCGGACCCTGGACCATCAACGGAAAGAACGACACGAACAAAAGGAGCTTGAACGGATTTTTCTGAGGAGCGGTCTTGCCCCTGTAGACGTCGATCAAATAGCTGCAGGTCTGGAACGTGTAGTATGAGATCGCGGCCGGAATGACGATGTCAAAGTGGCGGATCTTGGAGCCTTCTTTTAGGAAGGAATTGATATTCGTGATAACGAAATTGGTGTACTTGGTAACGCAAAGAAGACCTATCGCGATGATAAGTCCGATGAGAAGAACGGCCCACTTTTGGGACTTGGCCTTGGCTTTTACGGCCTTCTTCTCTTCTTTGGAAATGGTCTCTTTGTTGGCGGAGATATATTCCTTGGTCTTTTGGTCGATCCTGCCGATAAGATATGCGGCGAGGAACGCGACGATAAAAGTTACCAGGATAAATATCAGATGCGGGCACGAATGATCGGCCTTAAGATCTGTGTATTTTCTGTCCGCGACGTAATAAAAGCCGAGGCTCGCGACCAGAAGTAACGGCCACCGGGCTTTTTTCGGAACGACATAATAAAGGATCGCCAATACTATGACGGATATTATGAACTGCGCGGACGTAAATATCATCTATGGATCAGTCCTCGTCCTCGATCCTCTTGATAAGAGCATAGAGGGCCCGGGCGGAGTTGAAGTTCTCAGGAACGATCTCCTCGGCAGGGATAACGACGTCGAACTCCTCGTTGATCTCGGAGATAACGGTTACGATGTCAAATGAATCGAGGATCTTGTCATCGATGAGCGTTGTGCATGTATCAAAGTCAACGTCAGGATGAAGGTCTTTAAGTATCTTTATTAAATCTTCCATCTTGTCTTTCCTTTCACATAGAAGCAAGTTTTTTACGGTCTATCTTTCCGTTAGCCGTCAAAGGCATAACGTCAAGTTTCTCGGCTTTGTTCGGGATCATGTATCTAGGAAGTTTCTCCTTAAGGATACTTATGATCTCGCCTGTCTCGATATCACCTACATAGTAGAGCTTTATTTTATCTTTTTCCTTGTCATATACGCAACAGCAGGTCCTGATCTGATCGATGTTATTGACGTTGACTTCGATCTCGCCAAGCTCGATCCTGTGACCCATGTGCTTGATCTGGAAATCCTTACGTGACACGAACAGCAATTCGCCCCTGTCGTTTCTCTTACCGATATCGCCTGTCCTGTAGATAAGCTCAGGATAGATCTTGTTGAGAGGGTTTTGAACGAATACTTCGTTAGTCTTCTCAAAGTTCTTATAGTATCCGATCGTAAGCGAAGTACCTACTACGCAGATCTCGCCTTCTTCGCCGTCTTTACATATCTCGTTCTTCTCGTTAAGAAGAAGGATCCTGGTGTTCTTAAACGGGCCCCCGATCGGAACTGACTCGTTAAGATCGAACTTCCGGTCCACCTTAAAATAGCAGCACATGCCCGTTGCTTCCGTAGGTCCGTAGAGGTTCGTGAACTTACAGTCAGGCAGCGCTTCCCTCCAGATGTTCAGCTGCTTTATCGGGAACACTTCGCTTCCGAAAGCGATATTTTTGAGATACTCCGGCTTTATCTTCTCGAAAGTCTTAAACGAAGAGATCATGGTAAGCGCCGATACGACCCAGCACACTGTGTTGATCTTATGCTCGTTCAAAAACTCCACGAGCTTTATCGGGAACATGAAAAGCGACTTCGGAACGATGACTGTCGTCGCACCGAACTTCAAGGTCGGATAAAGTTCCTTCAGGCACGCGTCAAAATAAAGCGGCGTCTGATTCGCAAATCTCGTGTCGTGATCAAATCCCAGAACCTCCGACAGGTTCTCGATATAATCGATAACGGACCTGTGGCAAGCCACGACTCCCTTCGGGATTCCCGTTGAACCTGACGTAAAGACAATATAGATAGGATCGGTATCGATCTGCTTATCTCTGATCTTATTAAGTGCTTCGTCGTTGACCTCTGCCGTGATCGCCTCCGAATAAAGAAGTATCTCTCCTTCAAAGTTCATTGAGATCGCGATCTCGCGTGTCTCATCGTCGCAGATCATTACTCTCGGATTTAGTGTCTGAAGGATAAGCTCAGTCCTGAACTTCGGCATCTCCTCATCGATCGGCACATAATAGCAGCCGCCGTATACGCAGCCGAAGAAAGCACTTATGGCATTCGGATGCTTCTTCATGAACACGACCACCGGCTCAGCATAGTAGCCCTTTTCTTCGAGAAGGCTTCCTATCGCGCGGCTTCTTTGATATACCATCCCGAACGTAAGGTCACACGCGGGATCCTCATTCGCGAACGCCACCTTATCCGGATATTGGAGCACGATCTTATCAAGGTACTCCATTACGTTTCTTTGCTGCATATTCATAAGTATTCTCCTCTGACCTCATATCCGCAGGCGGTTATGGATGCCTTCGCTAGTATCTCCATCGCGTCCACGGTAAGATCCGACTTAAGTCCGCACTTCCTTAACAAAGAAAGCTCTGTACAACCTAAGACGACTTTTTCTGCGCCTTTGTTTCCGAAGTAATCCATGATCTTCCTGAACTTATCCTCCGACGGCGCTTTCCCCGCCTTGATGTCGTCGTAGATCACGTTCATGATAAGTCCCTGGGTCTCATCATCAGGCACTACCGGTTCTATTCCTTCTTCTCGAAAACTCTCTTGAAACAGCTCGCAGCTTAAAGTTCCGCCCGTTGCCATGATCCCTGCCTTCTTAACGCCCGCTTCCTTAAGTTCACGCGTGGTCTCGGTAACGGCATTAAGTATCTTCGCATTTACGTTCTTACAAAGCTTATCGTGAAAACAGTGAGCAGTTATGCACGGTATCGCGATAACATCCGCGCCCATCTTCTCCAGCGTCTCAGCACTCCTGTTTATAAAAGGAAGCGGATCATCGGAACTATTGCCCAGGATAAAGGCCGTACGGTCAGGAGTCTTCGGATCACTTACGACCAGCATCTCCATATGGTCCTGGTCCTTCTGAGCCAGGGTCATCTCAGTGATCATCTCCATAAAATATACAGTTGCCATCGGGCCAAGCCCGCCAATGATTCCCAGTTTCATATATATTTCCTCACGCCGGATCGATCGTCTTGGTGTAGTAGTTGATCCTGTACTGAACGGATTCCTCAGTCGGAGTCGGAAGACCCGTATGATCGTAGTTATACCTGAATCCGTGAACATAACTTAAGTCATGAAGCTCGGTTCCGGTCAGCATATAAGCATTCATCGGCGTATTCGTGCTGCTGCAGTCCATGAAGTACCACTTGCCCTCCACGAAGATCATATTCCAGTAGTGGCTGGTGGTTACCGCATCGCATCTTTCGATAAGATAGTTATCGATACCCGCACAGTCCAAAAGTGCCTTCGCACATACCGCATATGTATAGCAGTCACCGCGAAGCGTTGTAAAACCTTCATAAGCTCCCGCTGTCCAGTGGGACTTATCAGACTCACCGATATAGTGGAGGTTATACTTACACCAGTCATAGATCGCGAAGCCCTTCTCCGCATCCGTCATGTCATGTGTTATGATCGTGGAATATACTTTCATCGCTTCCTCATATACGAGCTCAGGCTCCACATAGCCTTCAGGCTTCTCAAGGATTGTGACGTCCGTCTCTACTTCCCTTACGTTTCCCGTATAGTCAGTCGCAATATATTTGACCTTATAGGTTCCCGGCTTCGTGATATCGACTCCTGAGTTATCGATCGTCAGTGTCGGATTAGGATCAAGATTATCTTCGAGCTTTATGCCTTCCCTATACTTGATCGTGTCATTCTCATAAGACTCGATCGGCTTAACGCCGAGGATCTTCGGCGCATCAAAATCATCTATGACTTCGAGCTTAACAGGAAGGATCGTCTCATTACCCGCGATATCCCTGAACCTGATGCTGCCCTCGTTAATTCCGCCCTTGGTGTAGTCAGGTTCCACGGCGAAAGATATTTCCACCGGATTTATGTCTCTGTAGCTCACTACATAATCCATGATATCAGGCGCATTATCCACGTCCGTCTTCAGATCCTTAACGGAAGCATCAGGCGCGATCGTATCAACAACATTAAGTACACTATAATAAGGAATATTGTCACACCAGAAATCCAGATTGTAACTGTTCGGCGTCTTATTATCCAAAGCTGAGATATCAGTGGTACATTTCACATATTCGAGGTCAGTAGTAAAGAGCGACATATCGATAGGGCTTCCCGCCTCGATCGTGACTTCGCTTTCAACTTTGCCGTATTGCCTCTTGATGCTACGAAGTCCCATAACGATAAGTACGAGACAAACTGACAGCATCAGAATGACAAGCAAGAACTGCCTGAGGCTTATACTGAACTTCTCATCTTTTCCCATTCTCATTCCTGAGGTCTATTACCCCAGACTTACCCCCAAGTAATCACTGGCCCACAAGAATATTACTATTATCCAGTAAATCATAACAATAAATACGATAACTCGCCAAGTCCATTTGAGCACAGTCTTGATTTTATTCTTTATAACACGACGATCCATCGCCGCGATCTGTTCCTTTGACATCCTTGTCCTTGGATCGGAATCATTCCTATAAAGGTAGAATCCGCACTTGGTGCAGATCGTCCTGGTGTTGTCATTCACCGTCTTACATCTCGGACACTTCATCTTCTACCCCATCTTCGAAAAATTCGACTTTTCGCTTCGCCACTTCCTCATGATCTCTTATATAGATCAGAACGTCCTTCGGGGATGAGAATCTCTCGAACCTTCCGCCTTCGTAGATCCTCTTGCTGACGCTTCCTGCGCCGAGCGCGATGACATTTCTCCTGTCGCTCATCATCGCCACATTATAGACGCACTCCATACCCTGAAGCGCGAACCCCACGTTCTCGAGTCCGTGACTCGTATCTTTTTGCCTGTACATATAATACGGCTTATATCCCTTGCATTCAAGCATTTGATAAGCCTTCCGGAGCACCTCGTCGAGCCTGTCGTCGCCGCCCAGGACTTCCTTCCTGCTCAGCGCCGCACGCCTCTTTTTATATAGCGTATGGATGGTGATATTTTCAGGCTTCAGCTCCAGCAACCCCTGAACCGACCTCAAAAGTTCCTCCGGCTCCTTATCTAGTCCCGCGATCAGGTCCGTATTTATTATCTCGAACCCCATCTTCCTTGCCTTCTCGAAAACACTGTAAAACTCATCGACCGTGTGCTTCCTGTTAAACCTTCTTAGGGTCTCATCGCACAAAGTCTGCGGATTGATGCATATCCTTTGAACCCCGATCTCCTTCATCGCAAAAAGCTTTCCGTCCGTTATCGTATCAGGCCTTCCCGCCTCCACGGTGATCTCGGTCTTCTCGTCGATCGGCATATATTCTTTGATGGCCTTCATGACTTTGGAAAAATCCTCATCCTCGAAAACAGTCGGCGTTCCGCCTCCCACATATAAAGACGCCGGCTTTCTGATCCTCGGACCCACATAAGCTATCTCATCCTTAAGCGCCTCAGCATATTCCCCAAGTCTTCCCAGATGATGACTTATCTCCTCTGAAACGAACGAACAATATGCGCATCTTGAGGGACAGAACGGCACTCCGATATAAACATTCATGGAATCTTCATCGGTCAATCCGAGAA
>JAGCGK010000152.1 GCA_017649645.1 Clostridiales bacterium
AATAACGGGAATTCTTCTTAAAATACAGTCATAAGTACAGTTCTAAGAAACTGTATTTATCACGGGAAAAGCGGCGGAATTACAGTCATATGTACCGCTATAGAACTGTACAAGTAGCGGGAACTCAAAAGAAGAGCAAAAAGAATGGGGATGCCCCAAGTGAGTTAAATCACTTTTGAGACATCCCCTTTCATATGCTTGATATTCTTATCAGTTTCCCGGTTTGTAGCTGTCCTTGAGGGAAACGGCTCTGTTAAATACGAGATTATCAGAGGTGAAATCCTTGTTGTCAGCGCAGAAGTAGCCGAGTCTTAAGAACTGGAATCTGTCTTCCGGCTTAGCGTTCTTTAAGGACGCCTCAACCTTAGCACCCTTAACGATCTCTAGTGAATCAGGATTGATGAAGTCGAGATAGTTACAGTCAGCAAGGTCAGGTGCCTCGACAGTGAAGAGTCTGTCATAAAGACGGATCTCGGCATCGAGTGCTGTAGCAGCATCTACCCAGTGGATCGTTGACTTGATCTTTCTTCCGTCAGCTGTGTTTCCGCCTCTTGATTCCTCATCGAAAGTAGCATGTACAGCGATAACGTTACCGTCAGCATCCTTGTCACAGCCTACACACTTAACAACGTAAGCGCTCTTAAGACGTACTTCGTTACCCGGGAACAAGCGGAAGTATTTCTTCTCAGGAACTTCCATGAAGTCCTCTGCTTCGATCCAGAGCTCTCTGGAGAAGGAGATCTCACGCTTTCCTGTCTCAGGCTTTTCAGGATTGTTCTCGACTTCGAAAGTCTCGCTCTTTCCTTCAGGGTAGTTATCAATGATGAGCTTAACAGGATGTACTACACCCATTACACGCTGTGCGTTTGTATTAAGATCTTCACGCAGGCAGTACTCGAGGAATGCGAAGTCAACAACAGCATTAACCTTGGATACACCATTACGTGCGTGGAAAGCTCGGATAGACTCAGGTGTATAACCTCTGCGGCGAAGTCCGCACAAAGTAGGCATACGAGGATCATCCCATCCTGCAACAAGACCTGACTCAACGAGGTTTCTGAGCTTACGCTTACTTAATACGGTATGTGTGATCCCAAGTCTTGCGAACTCGATCTGACGAGGCTTACAAGGAACGGATACATTATTGATTACCCAATCATAAAGTGGTCTGTGGGCCTCGAACTCGAGAGAACACAGAGAGTGGGTGATACCTTCAAGAGCATCCTCGATAGGATGAGCGAAGTCATACATCGGATAGATGCACCACTTGTTACCCTGACGGTGGTGTGGGATCCTGTTGATACGATAGATAACAGGGTCTCTCATGTTGAAGTTACCGGATGCCAGATCGATCTTGGCACGAAGTGTAAGCTTACCGTCCTCGAACTCTCCGTTCTTCATTCTCTCGAAAAGGTCCAGACTCTCTTCAATAGGACGATCACGGAACGGGCTCTGTGCAGGTGTAGTCGTATCACCACGCATATCCTTCATCTGCTCAGGAGTGAGCTCACATACGTAAGCCAAACCCTTCTTGATGAGTTCTACTGCGTATTCGTACATCTTGTCAAAGTAATCAGATGCATAGAAGAATCTGTCATCCCAATCATGGCCGAGCCAGTGGATGTCTTCCTTAATGGCATCTACGTATTCTTCGTCTTCCTTTGTAGGGTTTGTATCATCCATACGAAGGTTGCATAGTCCGCCGTATTTCTCGGCTGTACCAAAGTCGATCTCGAGAGCTTTTGCATGGCCGATATGGAGATATCCGTTCGGCTCAGGAGGGAAACGGGTGTGTACTTTCTGTCCGTAACAACGTCCGCCTTCCTTAAGCTCTTCGTCTATGATCTCATGAATAAAATGTTTATATTCTTCCATAACTTAACTCCTCATAAGTCTTTCAAGTCTGATGTTGATCCTTCTGAGTGATTCGTCTTTACCGAGAAGGATAAGTACCTCAGCGCATCCGCCAGGTGTAACTGCAACTCCTGCAGCAGCGATCCTTACAGGCCACATAACAAGCGCATTCTTCATCTCATGCTCTGTAGCATATCCGGTAAGAAGTTCGCTTATAGCTTCTCTTGTCCAATCGCATTGCTGGAGCTTAGGAACGATATCCGTAAGGATAGCCTTGGATGATTCGAGAGTCGACTTACTCTTCTTATGCTCGAAGAGGCTTAAGTCAAAGTCCTCGAACTTTGTAAGGAACTCGAGCTTTTCGGGAAGCTGTGTAAATCTTGTGATACGAGGCTTCAATATCTCCTCGAGCATCGGGTAGTTTGCTTCATCTATTCCAAGCTGATCAAAGAACGGTTTAGCATGAGAAATAAATTCGTCAAAACTCATGTTCTTAATGTGCTCCGCATTGACCCATTCGAGCTTATCGTAATCGAAAACACTAGGAGACTTGGAGATGCCCTTAGGATCGAAGTTCTTAATGAGCTCTTCCATAGTGAAGATCTCCTGATTATCAGAAGGAGCCCATCCCAAAAGTGCGATGTAGTTGATGATAGCCTCAGGAAGGAAACCGTCATTAACGAGATCCATAAAACCTGTGCTTCCGTGTCTCTTGGAAAGCTTGGAGATCACTTCGTTGCCTTCCTCATCAACGGATTTACCCATGATCAAAGGAAGATGCATGTATGTCGGGATATCCCATCCGAAAGCCTCGTAAAGAGCATTGTACTTAGGTGTGGATGAAAGATATTCGGATCCTCTTACAACGTGTGTGATACCCATGAGGTGATCATCGATAACATTTGCGAAGTTATAGGTAGGGAAGCCGTCAGCCTTCAGGAGTACCTGATCGTCCATATCTTCGTTAGGAATGGAGATCTCGCCGTAAACAAGGTCTGTATATGTGGAAACGCCTGTAAGAGGCATTTTCTGTCTGATAACATAAGGTGTTCCTGCATCGAGGTTCTTCTGGATCTCTTCAGCTGAGAGGTCACGGCAGTGACGGTCATAACCTGATTCGCTCTGCTCACGAAGTGCCTCGAGACGCTCCTTGGAACAGAAGCATCTGTATGCTTTGCCCTCGTTAACGAGCTGCTCGGCATATGGCTTATATAATCCGAGTCTTTCACTTTGTACGTAGGGACCGAAATCACCACCGATGTCCGGACCTTCGTCATGTGTAAGGCCTGCGAGTTTCAAAGTATCATAAATAACTTGCGTTGCACCTTCGACATAACGTTCCTGGTCTGTATCCTCGATCCTGAGGACGAAAGTACCGTCTTCATGTTTTGCCGTCAAGAACTCATAAAGAGCTGTTCTCAGATTGCCTACATGCATGAATCCTGTAGGACTTGGTGCAAATCTTGTTCTGATCTTCATAATGAATCACCTTTATTATTAATAATAAAATACGAACTGTATTCTACCATAAAAAAATATTTTTAGTGGTATAATTCAAAAGTATGGATAAATTGGAAATCAACAGACCTGCAGATTACTACTGCGGCAACGGTATTGCTTTTGAAGTCGTTGCTCCTTTTATCGTGCGTAAATCAGGTGATAATACTCCGAAGATCATCATCTGTTCGGACAGGGAAGTAAGCGGATATTATTATAACCGCTTTGAGGAGCAGTTCTTAAAGCTCGGCATCAAGCCTGTGCTCGTTTCAGTTGATGCAAGGACCAAGAACAAGGGACTTGTTTCTGCTGATCAGCTTTTCAAGGCACTTGTTGATTTCGATTTCAGATCGGAGGATTGGCTTATCGCATTAGGCGGTGGCGGCGTTATAGATATCTGCGGATTTGTTGCTGCCATTTTTAACGGTGGGATCAATCTCCTTGCCGTTCCTACAACGCTTAACTCCATGATTGAAAGTGTTCTTTCTTCCAAGGCCTATCTTAATTCTTCGGGTCACAAGAATGAGATATCTGTTGAGATAACTCCTTCTGTTTCCGTATTGGATCCTTTATTCCTTAATACTGTTCCGCCTAAGGTCAGATCCAACGGTTATGCATCCGTTATAAGACTTGCGCTTCTTTATGATCTTGATCTTCTGACGGGCATCGAAGGCAAAAAGGATTTCAGAGTTTTCGTGAACGATCTGTATAAGGCCAGGGTAGCAATCGAGGATAAAGATCCGCTTTTGCTGACTTTGGGAGATGAACTTGCTCTAAGTATAGAGAACTATTTCAGGTTTATGAATTATTCCGAAGGCGAGGCACTTGCACTCAGTTTATTGGCATCGGTTAAAGAGTCCAAGCGTGAACCTTTGAAAAAGATATATGCGGCTTTGGGACTTCCTGTAAAGCTTGAAGGCTGTACCGAGAAGATGATCGTAAAGACCCTTAATGATCAGTTCGAGCATAAGGGTTCCGTAAAGATCAAGATGGTAGACCTCGACGGCGGGAAGTGGAATGTTTTCGATTATGATATCGAAGAAGCAATGAAAGTGCTTCAGAGCCGACTTAAGAGGATCATTGAATGAGGAAAGAAATGAAGAGATTTTTTGTTATAGTACTATGTCTTGTTTTGGTCTTTAATCTTGTGGCCTGCAGCAAGTCTGAAGGTGAAGAGAAAAAGCCTGCGGACTTTGGTTCGTACGGTGCTGATTTTGCAAGGCAGCTCGCGAAAAAATATCCGTACCGTAAGGCTTACTCCGGAACGGAGTCAGAGGCAGGAGAGATGATCAAGAAGGAGTTCGAGAGTCTCGGATATAAGGTCGAGACCCAGAATTTCACCAGCATCTACGGCAGTAATTCCGCCAACTATATCATCCATATCGAAGGAAGCGGATTTGTTGAGCCTGACGGTAAGGGCAACGTTAACGAGATCAAGAAGAAAGTCGTTATCGGCGCTCATTACGATTCCGCCTTTGCAGCTGATGAAGTTCCTGAAGGTTATACTTATGACGGTATTTCCGATAATGCATCCGGAATCGGATGTCTTGTTACGATCGCCAAAGAGATCAAGAACTACGGTGATCTCGGATTTGATATAGATATCGTAGCATTTGGTGCAGGCGGAGACGAGTTCAGAGGTTCAGAACAGTACTTTGATAAGCTCTCATCTGAGGAGAAAAGTGAGATCGAGGTCATGTTCTGTATTGACAGCATATATGCTGGAGATAAGGTCTATGCCAGCTCCGGTCTTAATTCGCTTTCGACTGAAGGAAAGTATAACTACAAGATGAGACGTAAGCTCTATCAGACTTATGACGTCGCATATAATGACATGCTGTCCAGTAAGAACGGATTTAATCTTTACTATAACGAATCCAATATGAAGATGGATATTAACGGTGACGGATTTGAAGATACATATAGGGAAGTGTCTCTAAATGAATCCGATTACTGTGTTTTCGATGAGAATAATGTTCCTGTAGTTTTCTTTGATTCAGGAGATTATTTCTTTGATTCCATGGAAAAGGTCAAAGAGACTAAGAACCTTAATCTTCAGGAGTTTGGCGGCAAGATCGCCGGCACTTTGCTCGATTCGTCCACAGTTCTTGATGAAGTACAGAATGTAGACGACAAGGATATCCTGGAGATCAGGATCAATAACGTTTCCTACTGTATCATGGGCACCTTGCAGAAGGGATCAGACTTCGGTATGACTCATGCCGAGTACGAAGAATCCCTCAAGAAGATCGATACTACCGAAGAGACAGAAGCTTCCGCTAAGGCTCAGAAATAATAAGCGAGTGTGATCACATCGCCGTTTTCCCATTTAAAGTTCAATGCCTGAACTTCACCCGGGTGGAGTGTAGATACTTTGTGCGGATCATTGCAGCCGCCCTTGATAAGAGGCTCCGGATCTTTTACCTCATAGTTCTTATCGAAAAAGCTTATGAGCTCGCGGCCGTTAAGACCTATATGTGCATTCTTGCACTCTTCAGGAATGAAAAGGTCCAATCTGAAGCGGGAAGGGTTTTCGAGTTCAAACACGAAATTTATGACCTTGCGGTCCGCCTGATCTTTCACGATCTCTTCTTTGAGATGGCATGTCTGGCCTTCATGCTCAAATTCATATATTGCATCCTCATACTCGAAAACAGCAAGTCCGCTGTTGATATCACCTGAAATAAAAGCATTCGTAATAGTTTTCATATTTATACCTCATCTTCTCACTTTATGGTTCCGCCGCCAAGGACCTCGTCTCCGTCATATAAGACGCAGGCCTGTCCCGGAGTAATGGCCCTCTGCGGTTCATCGAAGGTAACCTTAACGTCACCGTTTGAAAGAACCTTTGCCGTACACGGCTGTTCTTTTTGTCTGTATCTTATCTTGGCTTTACACGATATCTCGGTATCAGGGATAATCCCGCTGGTCCAATTGAAATCGCCTGCGATAAGTTCTTTGGAGTAAAGATCCTTTTCGCGTCCGAGATAAACATTATTAGTCTTCGGGTCAACTCGAAGAACGTATAAAGGCTCTTCTGAAGCAAGTCCCAAGCCTTTGCGCTGTCCTCTTGTGTACCAGATTATACCTTTGTGTTTTCCGAGTACAGTTCCGTCCTTATAAACGAAATCTCCCTCAGGATAATCTTTTCCCGTAAACTCCTTAATGACATCGGCATATTTACCTGTAGGAACAAAGCAGATATCCTGACTGTCAGGCTTATGGGAATTAATAAATCCGTTTTCCTCAGCGATCTTTCTGGTCTTGGTCTTCGTAAGATCTCCGACAGGGAAGAGCACATGTGATAACTGTTCCTGTGTAAGGGAATAAAGCACATAACTTTGATCCTTGGTCTCGTCAGGTGCTTTCAACAGAGCAAATCTTCCGCCTTTTTCGACGATCCTTGCATAATGACCCGTAACGATATGGTCGCACCCCAATACTTCGGCTCTCTCGAAAAGCTTATCGAACTTCATGAACCTGTTACAGTCGATGCACGGATTAGGAGTAAGGCCGTTTTCATAGGCATAGATGAACTTGTCTATGATCTTTTCCTTGAAGCCGTCCTTGAAATTGAAGACATAGAACTGCATTCCGAGTTTAAATGCAACATTTCTTGCATCTTCGACATCATCCAATGTGCAGCAGGTGTGAGAATTTTCCTTTATAACGCCCGGATCATCATGAAGTTTCATGGTGCACCCGATACACTCATATCCCGCCTGTTGCGTAAGATATGCAGCTACACTTGAATCTACTCCGCCGCTCATGGCGATCAATGCCTTCATCTGCGTTTGCTCCTTGTTTTTTTCAAAGATGATATACCAACTCTATTAATATAACAAATTCAAATGTTTTTCTGTAACGAAAAAATCCTCCCGCTTGGGAGGATTTTTGAATGATTCAATGATATTAAGATCAAACCTTTGTGATCCAGTTGAACTTATCTTCAACCTTACCGCTCTGGATACCTGTGATGGTGTCATAGAACTTCTGTGTGATAGGTCCGATCTCGCCGTTGTTGATGTTGATGACTGTATCCTCATACTTGAGTTCACCGACAGGGGAAACAACTGCAGCTGTTCCGCAGCCGAAGCACTCCTGCATACGTCCGGACTTACCTGCCTCGATAACCTCATCGATGGAGATCTTACGCTCTTCAACCTCAAGACCCATGTCCTTAGCGATCTCGATGCAGCTTCTTCTTGTGATACCAGGAAGGATTGAACCTGCAGCGAGGGAAGGAGTAACGAGCTTGTTGTCGATGATGAACATGATGTTCATAGCGCCGACTTCCTCGATGTACTTCTGCTCAACACCGTCGAGCCACAAAACCTGCTCATAACCTGAGTCATGTGCGATCGTCTGAGCGATCAAGGAACAACCGTAGTTACCTGCACACTTTGTAAAGCCTGTACCACCACGTACTGCACGAACGTACTTGTCCTCGACGTAGATCTTAACCGGCTTGATTCCGTGAGCATAGTAAGCACCGGAAGGTGAGAGCAGGATAAAGAACTTATATGTATTGGAAGCGCGAACGCCGAGATAAGGGTCTGTAGCGATAACGAACGGACGGATGTACATGGACTCGCCTTTTCCTGAAGGGATCCAATCCTTATCAAGTTCAACGAGTGTCTTTGTAGCGTGTACGCAGAAGTCCACGTCAACCTTAGGGATAACGAGACGGTCGTTAGAGTTATTCATACGCTCGAAGTTGCAAGCAGGACGGAAGAGGTTAATGGATCCGTCTTCGCACTTGTATGCCTTAAGTCCCTCGAAAACAGCCTGACCATAGTGGAATACCATAGCAGAAGGCTCTATGGAGAATTCACCATATGGCACGATCCTTGGATCGATCCAGCCCTGACCTTCAACATAGTCCATAACGAACATGTGATCAGAGAAGATGTGACCGAATGGGAGTGGCTCACCGGCTACCGGCTTCTTTCTTGGATTTGTTGTTTTTGTGATCTTGATTTCAGGAAACATTTTAATGATCCCCCTCCTCATTTTTATAAATTTATGACCTTGATTATAATACTTTTTTTTCAAAAGGCTAATGAAAGCCTGTTTTTTATTGGTTTTTGTCCGATTTTGCTATTAAATCTTGTTCATTTTGAACTTGGATAATGTTATACTCCCACTCGAGGACAAATTACTATGGTGGATTTAAATAATATTACGAGGAGGTTTGACCCCGCTGACGGGTTCAGACTGGAACTTCATTTGCACACAAAAAATGACAGTGCATGCGCCACGCTTGATGCCGGCGATGCTGTTTTAATGTACCAGAAAGCAGGTTACGGAGGAATCGTTGTTACGGATCACTTCCTTACCGGCAATACCAGTGTAGATAAAAATCTTCCTTGGAGTACACAGGTCGATCTTTTCTTCAATGGTGTTGACGAAGCCGTAAAAAAGGGTGAAGAAGTCGGCTTTCCTGTTTTCGAGGGTTTGGAATATACGGATTGGGGAACGGATTTTCTCGTCTATAACCTGGATCGGGATTTTATCAAGGCTCATCCTGAGATGAGAGAGATGTCTCCGGAGCAGTTCCTGCCGATGTTTCATGATGCAGGAGCATTCATTATTCAGGCGCATCCGTACAGGCAGGCTTATTATGTAAGGGAAGTTAGATCTTATATCGATTATGTCGATGTATTTGAAGTCTATAACATGGGAAACAGCGATCCTAAGTACAATGAACTTGCTTATGAAGAGGCTATGCGAAAAGGCAAGCGCATGACGGCAGGTTCCGATTGTCATCACTTCGGAGATCAGTATTTCGGTGCGGGCATAATTTTGCCTCATGAACCTAAGGATTTAATAGAGGTTTGTAATATAATCAAGTCAGGTGATTACAAATACTTTGGAGGCTGAGATGCTTTATTCGGATCTTTGGATATTAGGTGATAACGACCATCTGACTTCGATAGAAACTGATGAGAACGGTATTATCACCAATGTTTCCCGTAAGGAAACTTCTGTAGATCCTGCTAAGCAAGACTTCTTTGTAACTCCAGGTTTTATCGATACACATATTCACGGAGCTTTCGGATTTGATACCAGCGATCATGATGCAAAAGGCATCTGTGAGATGGCTTATAAACTCGCATCCGTTGGTACGGCAGCTTTATTGCCGACTACGATGACCATATCTTCCGAAGAGATCGATCAGTGCTGCGCGAGTGTTTTCGAGGCGATTCAGATACTTAAGGATTCTTCCAAGCCTCACGCTGAGATACTTGGTATAAGGCTTGAAGGTCCTATATTTAATACGGGTAAGTGCGGTGTTCAGGATCCGGAGAACTGTATATCTCCCAGTGATGGAATGGAACTTATAAGTGAACTGGAAAGAAAATATCCGGGACTTATAAAGATCATAGATATTTCTCCTGAACTTGAGGGCAGTTTGGATCTGATCGACAGGTTCAAGGACAGGTTTGTTTTCTCACTTGCTCATACTGACGCGGATCATGATATCGCGCAAAAGGCTCTTTTAAGGGGGGCCAAAAGTATCACGCATGCCCTTAATGCTATGCGTCCGATCCTTAAAAGATCGACAGGGGTTCTTGGAGCAGCCATAGATACGGGAGCTTATATCGAAGTCATCTCAGATCTTCATCATATCGATAAAGCAATGCTCAAGCTTCTTTATTCAGACGTTTTCGAGGAGAAGGTCATTACCATCTCGGATTCCATGAGGGGAGCTTTGATGCCTGACGGCATCTATGATCTTGGCGGAACAGATGTTGAGGTCAAGGGAGGAAGGACATATTACGGCGAGGGAAGAGACCTGGCGGGTTCAGTTACATATCTTTCCGAAGAATTCAGAAACCTTATGAATATAGGTGTGCCGCAAAAGAGGTGTGTTGATTCTCTGACCATTAATGCATTAAGGCGTATGAGTCTTGATAAGAACACGGATCTTCCGGGTGTTATAGAAGCGGGAAGACCTGCTACATTCAATTTTTTCGATAAAGAGTATAATCTTATAAAAGTAATCAATCACGGACAGGAGACATGATGAGACAGGATTGTACATACAGAGCACTTTGCGAATCTGATCTGTTCAGAGGCGTTGATTGTTCAAACTTCGGAGATTTTTGCTCCATAACAAGGCCGCGTACTTTCGAAAAGGGCGAGATAATAGCCAAAGAAGGAGATATCTGTAATGCGATAGGCATTATATCCGAAGGACAGATAGCAGTTCAGAAGATATCGACCAGCGGCGAGTTTGCTACTATCGCATTGCTCTCGGAAGGTGATTTCTTCGGAGCAGATATCATTTACAGCTCAAACAACACATATCAGACGACACTTGAAACGATGAAGACCAGCAAAGTCAGATTCGTAAGTAAAGATGTCATGAATAAGATAATGGACCAGTGTCCGACAGTTAAGGATAATTTCCTTCGTATCTTATCTGATAGGGTAAGCTATCAGAACAGAAGGATAGAACTTTTGTCACAAAAGACTTTACGTGAGAAAGTCGCGTATTACCTTATCGAACTATATAACCAGAGCAATAAGGACATCGAAGATACTCTTCCTGAGACATGCAGGAAGTGTGAGATGTTCGGAAAAGAATCCTGTAAATACCCGAGTGAAGCAAGGACAGTTGAACTTCCTGTTTCCAAGGAGATAGCAGCTAAATATCTTGCCATGCCGAGACCATCTTTTTCGAGAGAACTGATATCTATGGAAAAAGACGGCCTTATCAAGGTCAACGGCAGACGTATCACACTTTGTGACGTAGCTAAGCTCGAGACTGAGATCGTGGAAGGGCTTTCTGCAAATAACTGATTATCAATAAATAATATGTTATACTTAATTAGTTAAGACATTACAGGACGGGTTGGGGTTTTGTCATTCGTTAATAAAGTAGTCGATTTTATACAGGAATTGTTCAGAAGTCTGAATAACGGTTATCTCTTCTTCGGTGGATGGGGTGACCTGATTCGTTCTGTCTTCGATATCCTGCTCATCGCCGTTCTTTTGTACTGGACCTTGCTCTTCATTAAGCAGAGCAGAGCATGGCAGCTTATCAAAGGTATAGTTTTCGTTGTTATCTTTGTTCTCGTATGTAGCCTTTTAGGCCTCGAGATGGTCGGCTTCGTATTCAGTAAGTTCCTTTATGTTTTCGCGATAATGTTCGTTGTTATCTTCCAGCCGGAACTTCGAAGAATACTTGAGACAGTTGGTATCAAGTCCTTTACTTCCATCAAGGGCGTGATCATTAATACTGATGAACACAAAGAAGAAGTGAACAGTTTCATTAAAGAAATTTCCAATGCTTGTATGGAGATGTCCAAGACCTATACAGGTGCATTGATCCTTATAGAGCGTAATACTAAGCTCGATGAACTCCTTATGCAGGAGAATGTTGTTCAGTTTGAGTCTTCGGTAACGAGCAATGTCCTTCAGTCCCTGTTTTATAAGGGCGCGCCTATGCACGACGGCGGTGTTCTCATAAGAGAAGGTAAGATCATAGCTGCCCGTTGTCATGTGCCTCTTTCGGTAACCATGCATTCACTTGACAGAGCCGGAACAAGACACAGAGCTGCAGTAGGCGCAAGTGAGATGGGTGATACGATCGCTATTGCCGTTTCAGAGGAGAGAGGTAAGACATCCATCGCTGTTAACGGTAAGCTCTATGAGATGCAAAGCGGAACCGAACTTGAAGCAAACTTAAGATATCTTCTCGGTGTATCTGATATCCAGGATAACAAGAGACACTTTGGCGGTAAGAAAAAGAAGAATAAGTCCAAAGCTCAGATCGCCAATTCCAACGTGGTTGTTGCTCAGACAGAGAGTGCTTCTGATATTTCACCGTTCAAGGTATCTGAATCCGTTCAAAGAGGTGCTGCTTCCTTAAAGAGCAAGAGTATGTCTACGACTTTGGTCGAAAAGATCATAATCATACTTTTGTCACTTTTTATCTCGTTTGGTCTTTGGATCTATATACAGATCAACAATAATCCTGTTGTCTCCAAGACGTATGTCGTGCCGATCAATTATAACAACATGACGATAGCAGGTGATGAGTTCCTGTCTTATAAGATGACTGAAGTTACAGTTAAGATCGTCGGACGTCAGAAGGTCCTTGATAATCTTCAGGCTGATGATCTTGAGGCTTACGTTGATAATTCCAATATCTCGGGCTCAGGCGCGGTTGAACTTCCTGTTATCATCAAGGCAAAAGATTCCGGTATATACTTCCGTGTTGAACTTCAGAACCCTGATGTGATCCCGGTATTTATCAATACAACAGAAGAATAAGAGCAAAAAAAAGGTCGTCAGATGACGACCTTTTTCTAGACCTTAATACGCGTTGGTCATACCACTCTAGTGCGAAGCTTATCAAAAGCTTCTCTGGCGCATTCTCTTACAGTTGGATCTGAATCGGCAAAAGCCAATTTCTTAACATATTCCTCACAATGTTTTGCCTCGATTTCAGCTACTGACTGAGCAGCTGATGCCCTTACGAGTGGGGATGGATCTCTTAGTAGTGGGATAAGAGCCATTCCCGATTCATATGTCTTAATAAAACCCATAGCTGTAGCAGCGGCAGCGCGGATTTCGTCCACATTACTGGAGGAAGCCTTTATTAAATCCTTGAGCTTTCCTTTTCTGCCCTGTTTTAATAGCTTATCAATTGTAGCATCAACACTTGCCAAACTGATCACCCCCCGTGTAGGTTAAGTTCTATCAATCATATTATGCAACAAAATGATAAAATATCAAAATATTTTTTTGTTAATCTTTGGTCAATTTTCTAAAAACTAACCATAAATATCCTGCGAAAAATATGACCTGCATCAATTTTTTCTTTATATTTTTTCAATATTATCTGTATAATCAAAAGAGTGAAAATCAATTCGGTTTACAAAGAATTCAAATTTGAGGTGACCCGTGGCTCGATTTAAAAATATCACTTTTTTCTTATCTTTACTTTTAGCTACATCTGTTCTCCTGTCATCATGCTCGAAAAAGCTTCCTGCAGAGACAGTACCGGATGAAACAATAACCGCTCCTATCGTTTCAGAGGTAGTTGAAACCACTGAAGAAACCGAGATCACTACGATCGAAGAGACAACAAAGGAAACTGAGTCGGAACCGAAGCACGGTCCTACAAGTACTCCTGCTGTTACGGAAAGAGTAGTCGATGTTAACGGTCAGTTGGCAGTTAAGGACGGAAATATGGTCAATCAGACCGGCGAGGTCATCCAGCTCCGCGGAATGAGCCTTTACGGAATCAACTACACCGGTGATTTCTTTAATGCCGATACATGTAAGACGCTTGCTGAAGATTGGGGCTGCACTGTAATAAGACTTGCTATCTATTCTGAGGGAAGCGGTACTGACGGATATCTGGGAAATCCTGATAAGTATTTCCAGGTAATGTGTGACGATATCGATATCTGTATTGAACAGGGTGTCTACTGTATCGTTGACTGGCATATTCTCTTTGACGGAGATCCTAACGAATACAAGGCAGAAGCTTTGGACTTTTTCTCCAGGATATCGGCAATCTATTGTGACTGTCCGAATATCATTTACGAGATCTGTAACGAGCCTAACGGTAAACGCTTTGATGATGAATCTGCTGACGTTGATTGGCAGAACACCATCAAGCCATATGCGGAAGAAGTGATCGAAGCCATTAGAGCTAATGATCCTGACAATATCATCATTGTCGGTACTTCCACATGGAGCCAGGATGTAGATATAGCTGCACAAGATCCTATCGATGCTGAAAATATCATGTATACTTTGCATTTCTATGCTGCTTCTCACGGACAGGATCATCGTGATAAAGCTCAGATCGCCATAGACAAAGGTCTTGCATTGTTTGTTACAGAGTGGGGAACCACTATGGATTCCGGCGGAGGCAAGGTAGATACTGAAGCTTCAGATGAATGGCTTGCTTTCCTTGATGAGAATAACATAAGCTGGTGCAACTGGTCCATAGGCGGATCTGCCAGTGAGTCTTCTAATGCCCTTAAGATGATGTCGGGAATCCTTACTCCTGAAGAGAAATTCGCAGGTCACTGGCCGGACGAGTTTATTACAAGATCAGGTAAATACGTAAGATGTAAGCTTCTGGGTCTCGAATACGTTCCTGAAGAATGATCTGGAGATTGAAAATGAGAAAAATAGCACTGATCTTTACATCGATATTTATCTTTTCGCTTGCAGTTGCAGGCTGTTCAGGTAATGCTACAGATTCAACTGATGGATCATCAGAGACTAAGTCATCTGTTTTGGAAGAGTCATTTATCACTGAGTATGGAGTGACCGAGACAACGGAATCAACAGTTCCGTCTCCGACTCCCACGCCTACTCCGACAATGCCTCCGCAGGATGTTCTCGTAAGTTTTATCGGTGACTGTACATTGGCGGAATCCCATTCCTGGGATGGTTCATCCAAGGGTTTTGACGCCGTCGTTAACGGCGACATGGAATACTGTTTTAAAAATGCCAGAGAAATCCTAAGCCAGGATGATATGACACTTGCTAACTTTGAGGGCACTCTTACGACGTCAACATCTCATAAGATCAAGGATTACGCATTTGCCGGCGATCCTTCTTACGTTGAGATGCTTACGTACGGAAGTATCGAAGCCGTTAATCTGTCGAATAACCATACGGACGATTACTTTGAGACCGGAATCAACGATACCAGGGATACCTTGGACGGTGCAGGTATCGTATGGAGTGATGAGACTAATTATTCCATCTATGAAGTTAAGGGTATCAAGATCGGAATGGCAGGAACCAGTTTTCCTACAAATCAGCAGGCTATGTACAATGCTATCGACGCTCTTCGTGCCGATGGTTGTCAGATCGTTATCATTTCCTGTCACTGGGGTATCGAGAAAGATTACCAGCCGCGTCAGGATCAGGTAGACCTTGCTCATAACCTTATCGATTACGGTGCTGATCTTGTAGTAGGTACTCATCCTCACAGACTTCAGCCGATCGAGTTCTATAACGGTCATTACATTTTCTATTGCCTGTCAAATTTCTGTTTTGGCGGTAATACATCCTTGGGAGACCCTGATTCAGTCATTATCCAGTGTAATTTCCACATGGATGAGACCAACAGTTTTGTCGAAAGCTACGAGCTCACTGTCATCCCTTATTGCCAGACCACAGTGTGGCCGGGAAATGATTATTGCCCTCGTCCTTACGATTGGGGTTCTGATGATTATTACCGTGTTTTGGACAGGCTTGAGTGGTCACAAGAAGATGAATAAAATTTGTTAAGGATTTTATGCAAATTTCCTCTTAAGTAGAAGGCATTTTGTTATATAATCAAAAGGTATTTTTCAAAATCAGGAGTAATAATATGAGCAAAGTTCTCGTTGTAATGGGATCTGATTCCGACTTTCCGGTAATGGAAGGTTGTTTTAAGATGCTTAAAAAGTTTGGTATCGAGTTTGAAGCTAACGTATGTTCTGCACACAGAACACCTGAAAAGGCTATCAAACTCGCAAAGGAAGCTAAGGATAACGGTTTTTCAGTAGTCATCGCAGCCGCAGGTCTTGCAGCTCACTTGGGCGGAGTTCTGGCAGCAAATACTGTGCTTCCTGTTATTGGTGTTCCTTGTAAGGGCGGCGCACTTAACGGTGTGGATGCTCTTTATGCGACAGTTCAGATGCCGACAGGTATCCCGGTAGCAACTGTTGCTATAGACGGCGGTTCAAATGCAGCAATCCTTGCAGCACAGATGCTTGCAATTAGTGATGAAGCTCTGTCTAAGAAACTTGCTGATTACAAGGCATCTCTTGCAGCTTCGGTTGAAGAGAGAGATTTAAGATTAAAGCAAAAGATCGAAGCTATGGAGGATTGATCAGATGAGCGGTATTTTCGGTTGTTACGACATTTCACACAAGTCCACTGATGTGGCAAAGACAGTTTATTACGGAATTTTCTCATTGCAGCACAGAGGACAGGAGTCAGCCGGTATCACAGTAAACAACAGTGGTACGTTTATGAGCCATAAGGCTTTGGGTCTCGTAGCTGACGTTTTCGATGACCTTACACTTTCTGCTTTGGAAGGACATTCTGCTATCGGTACTGCTAAGCTTGCTTCTGAGCTTGAGCCTGCTATCGATTCCATGCAGCCTTTCGCTATCAAGTCCAGAACAGGTCATATCGCTCTTTCAACTAACTGTAAGATCCTTAATGCTAATACATTGAGAAACAAGCTCATCGATAAGGGAGCTATCTTCCAGACAAATACTGAAGCAGAAGTCGTTATGTCTCTCTTCTGCAGAAATCAGGTTAAGACAGAGACAGTTGAGGATGCT
>JAGCGK010000153.1 GCA_017649645.1 Clostridiales bacterium
CGTTATGCCCGATGCCGGAAAGGTTCGGGCTGTATACCTCCGCAGTGTCGAAAAATGTACGTACATTTTTCGACACTGCGGAGGTATACAGCCCGAACCTTTCCGGCATCGGGCATAACGAACTGATCGTAGGTAAAGCCCTGAAGGATGTGCGAGAAAATGTGGTAATCGCCACTAAACTGATGTTACATGGCATTGGTTTTGGAAGCGTGTATAAATCAGTAAGAAGCCATCTGGAAGGATCCTTGGACCGTCTTCAGACAGACTATGTTGATATCTATTATCTTCATCGCATGGGCGGTGTATCTGTAGAGAAGGTTGCCGAAGCAATGGGAAGGCTTATTGATGATGGTTTGATCCGCGGATGGGGATTGTCCCAGGTGGATGTGGATGTCATCGACCGTGCACAGCAGGTAACTCCATTGGCAGCAATCCAGAATATCTATTCAATGGTAGAAAGAGACTCCGAGGATAAGATCATTCCTTATTGCATTGAAAACAATATCGGATTTGTGCCGTTCTCACCTATAGCAAGTGGACTGCTCTCCGGAAAGATAACACCGCAGACACAGTTTGAGAGAAATGACGATGTGAGGAACTGGGTCCCGCAGCTTTCCAGAAGAAACATCGAGGGTAATCAGCCGATCGTTGAGATGCTTAAAAGATTTGCGGAAAAGAAAGGTGCAACACCTGCACAGATCTCTCTGGCATGGATGCTGCATAAGTATCCGAATGTAGTGCCTATACCGGGATCTAAGAATAAGGAACGCATCAATGAGAATCTGGATTCAGCCACTGTTGAATTAACGGATGATGAGTTTAAGAATCTTGAAGATGCCCTGAATGGTCTGAAGGTCTATGGGCACAGAGGTCTGGGCGGATTCTAGAGGAGGTCACGGATGAAAAAGATAATTGCACTACTGATGTCAATATGCGTGATGACGACGATGGCCGGCTGCGGAGCAGATGTAGAGAAACAGGATGCGAATATTTCTTTACAGCAGACTGAGGAAGATGTACAGATGGAACCGGAACAGACCGATCAGGCCGGTGAACAGTCGTCTGATACAGTAGAAACCAAACCACAGGAGACTGATACGACAGCATCCGGTGAAAATATCCTTGTTGTATACTTCTCGCGCACCGGTGAGCAATATACTGTAGGAGTGATCGATAAAGGTAATACGGCTATCGTAGCCGAGATGATCGCAGAAGAAACAGGAGCGGATACTTTTGAGATCCTTCCTCAGGAGGATTACTATCCGTATACTTATAAGGAACTGACCGATGTAGCAAAGCAGGAACAAAACGATAATGCAAGACCTGCATACCGGGGCGACGTGCCTGATCTGTCAGAGTACAGTACTATCTTTATCGGTGCTCCGGTATGGTGGGGTGACTGGCCGATGATCTGCTATACCTTCTTTGAAAATGAAGACTTGAGCGGGAAGAAACTTGTCCCCTTCTCGACACACGAAGGAAGCGGTCTGTCGGGATTTGATAAGAAGCTTGCATCGGCATGTCCGGATTCAGAAGTCCTTGAGGGTCTCGCCATACGTGGAAATGATGCGCAGAACGATCAGGACAGTGTAAGAGCTTCCGTGAAGGAATGGCTGACAGGTCTGGGACACTGATAGATAGGTTGAAGATTAAGGTGGTGAGACCGGATTGAAAAAGAAAAGAATACGAATGATCATAGATATCTCCATGACGGTCTTGTTGCCGATGCTTATGGCTTATTCTCTTATAGGAGAGAAGTTCCATGAGATCGTCGGGACGCTGATGT
Source organism: Clostridiales bacterium (assembly GCA_017649645.1). Taxonomy (GTDB): domain Bacteria; phylum Bacillota; class Clostridia; order Saccharofermentanales; family Saccharofermentanaceae; genus Saccharofermentans. The sequence continues at coordinate 1,787 of JAGCGK010000153.1, forward strand.
TTGCATTATTCATCGTTCATCATATCCTGAACATCGGATGGTACAAGGCACTGTTCAAAGGGAAATATACCGTAAGAAGGGCATTTCAGACGATCCTGAACATGCTCCTTCTTGTGTTTATGATCATGCAGCCGGTAAGCGGGATGCTGATGTCAAAGCATCTATACACATTCATTGATCTCCCGGGAACTTCTACGGCAAGAGAGATCCATCTGCTTTTTGCCTACTGGGGATTTGTGCTGATGTGTCTTCATGCGGGAACGCATCTTACAGCACCTCTTGGAAAGCTTCGCAGGAATAAGGTTAAGGTATGGTATGGAGTGGTCGATATCCTGTCTGTGATCTCGATCTATGGGTGCTATGCCTTTGTAAAAAGGCAGCTGCCTGATTATATGTTCCGCAGATCCTCATTTGTATTCTTTGATTACAGCGAACCAAGGATATGGTTCTTTCTGGATTACCTGACGATCATGATACTGTTTGCATTTGCGGGATATCTTATAACAGCGGCTTTAATGAAAACCGAAAACCATAACAAAACAGGAAAGGAGAACGAAAGATGAAGGTATTGCTCGTAAACGGAAGTCCACACAAAGAAGGATGTACATACACTGCTCTGACAGAAGTGGCATCCGCACTTAAAGAAGAAGGAATTGGATCTGAAATCTACTGGATCGGGAACAAACCCATCGGGGGATGTATCGGATGTTATCAGTGCGGGGCTAAGAAACAGTGTGTATTCGATGATCAGGTGAATGAGTTTACACAGAAGGCACTTGAGTTTGACGGCTTCATATTTGGTTCCCCGGTATTCTACTCCGGGATGAACGGAAGCTTGATGAGCTTTATGGACAGGGTATTCTTTTCTGCATCAGCGAAGGATCCTCATCCATTCAGATTTAAGCCTGCAGCTGCTGTTGTATCAGCAAGAAGAGCAGGAACAACATCCACGCTCGACCAGATCAATAAGTATTTCCTGCATCAGCAGATGCCTGTCGTATCATCCCGTTACTGGAACATGGTCCATGGCAATAGTCCGGATGAAGTGAGACAGGACGAGGAAGGAATGCAGGTTATGAGATATCTTGGGAGGAACATGGCATGGATGCTTAAACTGCGTGAGGCCGGTGATAAGGCGGGCATAGCACTTCCGAAGCAGGAAGAGACAAGGAAATCAACAAACTTCATCAGATAGGCGGTCATACAATGAGCGAGAGAATAGTTTAGACGGGAGGAAGGATAAGCAAATATGGATAATAAGCTTTTTGAGTTGACCGCTAAAAGAAGATCTATCCGCAGTTATACCGGAGAACCGATAGAGAAAGCAGTACTTGAGGAGATCATGAAGGTAGCACTGACAGCCCCCTGCTCTTTCGGACATCGTCCGGTAGAATTTGTAGTAGTGCAGGATCAGGACAGGATCCGGGAACTTGCTTCATGCAAAAGTTACGGCGGAAACCAGATCATAGGCGCAGGCGCGGTTATTGTTGTTATGGTAAAGCTTGACAGAGGAGAATTCTGGATTGAAGACGGTGCTATTGCATCTTCCTATATCTTGCTTGCAGCTGAACAATATGATGTTGGTGCGTGCTGGGTTCATATCAGAAACAGGGATGGAAAAAGGAAATCCTCTGATGAGGAGATAAGAGAACTTCTTGGAGTACCGGATGGATATGCAGTGCTGAATCTTGTAGCGCTTGGTGGAAAAGCTGAAACCAAGAGAGGATATTCGGAGGGAGATTTTGATCTGAATAAGATACATTACGAGAAATTTTAACTTTGAATTAAATCGTTCTAAGAAACCATTACAATATCGTCTTGTCATTAACCCTTGAGA
>JAGCGK010000154.1 GCA_017649645.1 Clostridiales bacterium
AATGATCTGTAATGTCGAACCGATAAAGTCCGGACCTAAGTACGGCATCGACAGGCTCATTCCGATATATCTTCCGAAAGGGATAACGATAAGAGCTCCCAGAAGACATCCTACGAGCGAACCGAATAAACTTACGATCCCCGTCTCGGATATAAGCATAGCCGCCATCTTTCCTTTTGAGTTTCCGAGGACCCTTAAAAGAGCCACTTCCTGCTTTCGGCTTTCTATGATCACACTGTTTATGAGCACCAGGATTCCGAACAGAAGAAAGCCTCCGATAATAATGACTGCTCCGACGATATCCGTTATCCTTAAAAGATTATCCGACAGGGATTCGTTAAGCTGCTTCGGATAAACGACATCAAAAACATCACCTGCTTTTTCATGACATTCCCTAATTACATCATCCTCGTTATATCCCTCATTAAGATTGATGAAAACTGACGATAAGATATCTCCGTCTTTCTGTTCTTCAGTAAGGAAAGAATTCTTTTCTTCGGCATCAGCAATAACATCCGCCATGGATTCGCTTGAGAAATAAACGGAACTATCGAGAGCCGTACCTGTCTTAGCCATCTGGGATACGACTTCATAATCTTTTCCGAATAATTTAATACTGCCGTTTTCAGTAACAATATCGCTTCCGACGATAACGTCATCTTTCTTAAGGCTGCTCTTATAATTTGTCTCGATCCACGGACCAACAACAAAATCAGTATCGGGATCATAGAAAACGAGTTCCACTTCACTGCTGCAGCAATCGGCCGACAGCGACTTAAGAAAGCACTGGGAAGTAACCTCGCTTATACCTTCAATATCCTTGACCTTATCATCAACGGAACCGTCAAAATAGAACGTGCCCCTCTGACCTTCAAGAAGAAGATTCTCGGCTTCCTCCCTTGAACCTTTTGGAACCAGCATGATATCAGAACCGAGTCTTCGATCCATATTGTCCATTCCCTTATTAAGGCTCGATTTTATTATGCTTCCCGAAAACAGCATAAACGACAGCACCGCCGTTGTTATGACAAGGCAGGTGCTGTAGAATATGCGGCTTTTTACGCCTGATAAAATACTACGGATCTTACTTTTAATCATCTTTACTTCCGGTAGATGCCAGATATCCGAAATTGACTCCGGCAATAACTAGTATCAAAACACCTATTACGATGAGTGCAGGCTGTGTCTTTGCCTTACATGCCATATCGCTCATCTTGCAAAGTCCTGTGAGTTTAAACGGCAAAGCAAGTACCAATGCTCCGTTAAGAAACTGTGCAATGCTTATTCCTGATCTTGTCTTCTTATCTGAAAAGAGAGCTGATACGATACCGAGAAGAAGGATAACTGCACCTACTCCGATCTCAGCCTGTTTTGTATAGTAACAAGCCATCTTCATCTCGCTCTCGCAGACCGGAAATAAAACGGTCGGGATAAGGATGACAAGAAGTCCTGCAAGTAAAAAAAGTGCTGCTACGATAAATCTGTTTTTCATTAGTGTTTTCCTCAACTTAAGATTATTAGAGATAGTATTCGACGTCATTGATCTGGCCGCCGAGATTTAATACATTCAAGATCTTTGTCCTGTACTCCTGGAAAGTATCCTGAGCACGGGCGCGTGGTCTTGGAAGGTCGATGTCGATTATCGCCTCGACTTTTGAAGGACGGGCTGACATAACAACAACCTTGTCCGACATGTAGATAGCTTCATCAACATCATGGGTGACCATTATCATGGTCATATTGTGTTTCTTCCAGATGTTTAAAATCTCATCTTGAAGATTCATTCTGGTAAATGCATCGAGAGCTCCCAAAGGCTCATCCAGCAGGAGCACTGATGGATGTCCCACAAGTGCCCTGGCAAGTGATGCCCTCTGCTGCATGCCTCCCGACAGCTGGTGCGGATAGGACTTCTCAAATCCTTCCAGGCCTACGAGTTTAACGAAGTCCTCAACATCTCCTTTTCTTTCCTTATAGACATGTCTTGCCTTAAGGCCGAAGGCGATGTTCTTTTCTACCGTCAGCCACGGGAAAAGGTTGGATCCCTGAAAAGCGAAGCCTCTGTCGCTTCCGGGTTTCTTGATCTCCTGATCATCTATATAGAGCTTTCCTTCAGTGGCCTTATCAAGTCCTCCGATGATTCGAAGGAGTGTTGACTTGCCGCATCCCGAAGGGCCGATCAGGCTTACGAACGATCCTGCTTCAACCTTGAGAGACAGACCGTTTAATGTCTGTACATCTTCTTTGGTCGGGTCGGTATTCGGAAATTTCTTGTATACATTTTCTATTCGTATCTCGCCTACCATTTGATGACTCCCTTCTGCCAGATAAGTACCTTGTCACGTACCTTGAACAACAATGTAAGTGTCAGTGAACAGATCACGGCGATTATGATAAGACCTGCGTATACGCCGTCGTACATCATGACTGATTTCTGCCAGTTGATGTACCAGCCGATTCCGCTCGAGTTACCGTTCATCTCGACAGCCATCAATGTTGCAAAGGATGATACTGTTCCGTAGAAGACTCCGAGGAATATGCTCGGCATTGCGGCCGGGATCGCCACGTGAAGTATCTGGTATAAAGTTGAAGCACCGAGTGTTCTTGATACTTCGAAGTTTACGTTGTTGATGCTCTGGATTCCGCTGCTGGTCATGAGCGTTACCGGGAACCAGACCGCGAATGCGATAAGGAACACGTTGGCACTATGTGTTGTCGGAAATGTCGACAGAGCAAGAGGTATCCATGCTGTTGTCGGAATAGGTCCGATGATCTTTGTTACCGGGTTAAGCCAGTAGCCTACGATCTTAAAATATCCGAGACAAAGACCGGTCAGGAATCCCACGCTCGCGCCCCAGGCAAAGCCTACTGCGAGAAGCTTAAGGGAATCAAAGATATTCTTAAGAAGAAATATCTTGTTCTCGGCGATAACAGCCACGATCCTGTCAAGAGACGGAAAGTACAAAGTAGGAAGCAATGTCGTCTTTGTGGTTACAAGGTTTAAAAGCAACAGGAATACCAAGACTCCTGTAAGAAACGGAGCTTTACCGAGTATCCGGCTTCTTATCGGCTCATAGAACAAACCGATGATTATCTCTATAAGGATCACAGCTCCCACAGCACCTATGAGCCACAGGTAGTATGGATGTGTGGTCTGCTTTTGCTTGCCGTTATCCTTGATCCCGTAATATACCAATATAGAAAATGCTATTGCAACGAACGGCAATAGCAATTTCAAAGCAGCATAGATTTTCTTATTCATAAAAACCTCTGATGTTTTTTAGTTCACTTCTGTAAACGAACCGTTCTCGTATACATAAGTGTCAGGAACTCCGTCGAATTTTGTGAAAGCCTTTCCGACAAATTCGGACGGGTCGTTTGATTTGAGTTCACCGATCCTTATAAGCTCACTTGCGGCGTTTGTGATCGTCTGTGAAGCGATGCTTACCGACGGCGAATAGTTGTAAGATTCAAGCAGTGAAGCGTTGGTATCAAGATCACCTGAACACTGATTGTTTTCGATCTGTATCTTGGCTGCTTCATATGGCTGAGCCTGAACAAATGCACTTGCCTTAAGTATCGCTCTCGTATAGGCTGCAGCTGCTTCAGGATTCTCATTTGCGAGCTTAGTCGTTACGAATGACATACAACAGTATTCGTTGGCGAACTTCTCGTCCGTACTGAGATCCAAGATCTTCGTGAAGCCGTACTCAGTCTCTGCGTTATATGCAACCGGATCATGGAGTGCAGCTGCGTCGATGGCACCGTTTTGGAGAGCCAAAGGAAGATCGGTAAGACCATATACTACCCACTCGACTTCAAGGTTCTCTGTGGTTACGCCGATGCCTTCATCATAAAGGGCTCTTTTAAGAGCAACTACGGATGAGTCTCCGAGAGACGGGACACCGATCTTCTTGCCTTTGAGATCCTTAAGCTCGGTGATGCCTGAATCGGGTTTGGTGTAGACCTTCGTACATCCCGTATGCATTCCTGCGGTGAATGTGATCTCAAGTCCGTTATCGATCTGAGGGATCATCGCTCCTGCGAGCTGTGTGGAAGCATCGATCTTGTCGGATGCTACCAGGTCAGAGATGTTACCCATGTCAATCTCCTCGACTCGCCAGGTCACGCCTGCCTTCTTAAATTCTTCCTCAAAGTATCCGTTATCGATAGCGATATGAAGCGGAGCCAAACACAAAGAACCGTTCGCGGTTCCGATAACTATATCAACATCGCCGTCGTCTTTTGACTCCTCCTTGTTACAGGCTGTGAGCGCGGTTAAAGAAACAGCTCCTATCAGCACTAACGCGGCGAACTTTTTTAACATCTTCATTTTTCTGTCCTCCGATATTTTGCAAACTAAAAGACCGGGGTGGTCTTTCCTGTCTACCTCCGGTCTTTCCAGTCAGCATACATTTTTCGTTTCCTGCGAGAATATTATCATTTAATCCTCGCGCTGACTAATGCATAACTTCTATCGTCTGCGATAACTTTTGCTTATACTGGCCTAATGCTGTTTATATTTATATAGGATGGTTATCATTCCTTGAACTTCAGCAATTCGTCCACGTACTTTCGGCCGATGTCACTGAGTTTGTGGTTGCTTCTGATGATGTAGCCTATGGTAAGAGGATCTTCCTCTTTAAGCTTTATAGTGACAAATCCTTCCTTCAAGGTCTTACTGGCGATCATGATGCCCGTTCCGATCGAGTAACCGTTCAGTGTCGCCATGAGCTCAGCTGATGTAGCTCGGTCATTTGATTTTATGATCTTGTCGAACTCATAGTTTCCGAGCGCCTCTTCCGCCAGATAAAAATCGCTCTCGGAGCTCTGGTCAAAAGAAATGCACGGATATGGACGAAGATCATCAAGAGACAGTTCCTTACGCTTAGCAAGCGGGTGATCTTTCCAGACATAAGCGAATGTCTCGCGGGTCAGCAAAGGATAAAACTCCAATCCGTACTCGCGGAAAAGTTTCTTCATTACCTTCTCGTTACTTCCCGAAAACGAAAGCACGCCGACTTCACTAGTCAGATCACGAACACTGCTCAGGACCTCATCCGTGCGGGTCTCGTGAACGGAATATGTATACTTGCCGGTATCGAATTCCTTAACCGCATTCATGAATGCATGAAGAGCAAAAACGTAATGCTGCATCGACACGCTGAAATGCGTCTTCTCGTGCTCGCGGCCCAGGTAACGATCCTCGATGAGTTCGTACTGGCTCACTGCCTCTTTGGCATATGATAAGAACTCCTTACCTTGCTCGGTAAGGAGTATTCCCTTATTTGTCCTCTCGAAAAGTTTTATCCCCAGTTCTTCTTCGAGCTCTCTTATAGCCGAAGATAATGCCGGCTGGGATATGAAAAGCCTGCTTGCAGCTTCGCGCAATGACTTGGAACCTGCAATGACTATAACGTACTTAAGCTGCAAAATGGTCATAGGCCACCTCACTCGTTGCTTTTGAATTTAAGTTCCTGTTTCTTGGCGCTTACTCTTGTTCCCTTCTCGACAGAATTGATGATGAAAGTATTACCGCCGACAACAACGTTGTCACCGATAACCGTCTCACCGCCGAGAATGGAAGCACCTGAATAGATGGTAACGTTATTTCCGATGGTCGGATGACGCTTTTTACCATGAAGTCTCTGGCCGCCGCTTGTTGAGATGCCGCCGAGTGTAACGCCCTGATAGATCTTAACGTGTTCGCCTATGATCGTCGTCTCACCGATAACGATTCCCGTACCGTGATCGATGAAGAAAAACTTTCCTATAGTCGCACCCGGATGGATATCGATACCCGTTATGCTGTGAGCATGCTCAGTCATCATTCTTGGGATGATCGGTACCTTAAGAAGTGACAGTTCGTGAGCGATACGGTAGACGGAAATCGCGTAAAATCCCGGATATGAGAAAACGATCTCATCCTTGCTGTCCGCTGCCGGGTCGCCTTCATAAGCCGCTTCGATATCTGTCTCCAGAATAGCCCTGATCTCAGGGATCTTACGCATGAAGCTAAGTGTGATCTCCTTAGCTTTCTCGTCAAACTCCTGCTCTGAGAGCTCATCGTTCTTGTCCGTATATTTGAGGACTATGGATACCTGCTTCTTGATGTGGAAGACAGCATCCTCGATAGCCGCTGACATGTTGTTCTTAAGACTATAGATCTTATAGACCTTGCCGCTGTAGTATCCCGGAAAGAGAATATTCATAAGCTTGTCGACGATCTCCGTGATCGCCTCTTTGTTAGGCTGATTACAGATATCGATCTTATTTACCGTCCTGTCATCCTCGTAGTCTTTAAGAATCAGATCTACCAGATCATTTATCTCAGGATCAGAAAGCTGGCAACCCATAAGAATCCCTCCTATATGCTTAGTAGAGAACACGGGTCCTTATCCTTTCCAGGCACTCTTCGACCGTGCTCCTGTTTGTTGCGACATTGATCCTTTGAAAGCCTTCGCCGGCCTTTCCGAATATCGCGCCGCTGTCGAGCCACAGTTTAGCCTCATGAATGATCCTTCGGTCCAGTTCCTTAGGATCTATGCCGGTGGCTCTGAAATCAAGCCATAAAAGAAACGTACCTTCGCCGTCGATAACTTTTACGCCTGCTAGGTATTTTCGCACATATTCCTTAACAAATGCAATATTATCCTTTATATAAGAACAGACATTATCGTACCATTCGTCGCCTTTTTCATATGCAGTCTGCGTAGCAACAAGGCCCAATGCCGACAGCTGACTCATTCCCGAGGCTGCCACTTCTTTTCGAAAACGCCTTCTGATATCGGTATTCGGAATAAGGATATTTGATATGAGCATGCTCGCGAGATTGAAGGTCTTGCTCGCCGCCGTGCACACGATGCAGTTCTGCTCAAACTCCTCACTGATCTTCGCAAAGACTGTATGCTCGCCCTCAAAAACGAAGTCGTTATGGATCTCGTCACTTACGACAAGCACGCCGTGCTCAAGGCAGATATTGCCGAGCCTAGTAAGTTCTTCGACCGTAAACACCCTTCTGGTCGGGTTTTGCGGGTTACAAAGAAGGAACAGTTTGATATCGTTCTCTACTATCTTCTTCTCGAAATCCTCAAAATCGATGTGATATCTGTTGTCATCGCCTAAGACCAGTTCATTACTTACGATCCTTCTTCCGTTGTCCTCGATGACTTCCGAGAACGGATAGTACACCGGCTGCTGGATAAGGACCGCATCGCCCTCATTCGTAAACCCCTTAACAGCCATCGCGAGCGCGAAGACCACGCCCGGAGTCTTAATGAGCCAGTTAGGCTTGATGTCCCAGTCGTGGTGCCTTTTCATCCAGCCCGCGATCGCATCAAAGTAGTTTTGACCGACCTCCGTATAGCCGAAGATGCCGTGCTTGACCCTCTCGATCAATGCGTCTTCCACATAGGAACTGGTCCTGAAGTCCATGTCCGCGACCCACAGCGACAGCACATCCTCAGGATAACCTCTTCTGACCGCCAGATCGTATTTGAGGCAGTCGGTGCCGTGCCTCTCGATATATTCGTCAAAATTCAGATTGCGTTCAGCCATATGATCTCCTTCAATCATCTATATTCTCGAAAACATCCTCAAACTCACTTATCAGATCCTCAACATCCTCTATGCCGACAGACAATCTGAGAGTACAGGGAGTGATCCCGTTTTTGAGCCTTACCTCTTCGCTGACATCAGCATGAGTCTGGGTGGTCGGATAAGTAATAAGCGTCTCAGTTCCTCCGAGACTTTCCGCGAATTTGATCATCTTTACCTTCTCCAGGACCTTAAAAGCATGCTCTTCGGTGTCCACATTGAAGGTGATCATCGATCCGAAGCCTCTTGCCTGCTTCTTCATGATCTCGTAGCCCGGATGCTCCGGAAGCCCCGGAAAAAAGACTTTTGTAACAATGTTACACTCTCTAAGCCACTTCGCGAGAGCCGTCGCATTGGCCTGCGCCTTCTCCATCCTGACACCCAAAGTCTTGATCCCGCGTAAGATGAGCCAACTGTCAAAAGGAGATAAGCCTGCACCTGTTGTCTTTATCAGGAATCGAAGTCTCTCGATCACTTCTTCGTTACTCGTAACTATAAATCCCGCGAGTGTATCGTTATGTCCGCCCAAGAATTTGGTGCCGCTGTGAACTACCACATCTGCTCCGAGTTCCAGCGGATTTTGGAAATACGGTGACAGGAACGTATTATCGACGATGAGCAAGAGTCCGTGACGATGCGCGATATCCGCGATCTTTCCTATATCCGACACGTTCATCATCGGATTTGTAGGAGTTTCTATGAAGATCGCCTTTGTATTCGGCCTGATCTCTGATTCGATATCAGCCACGCTGCAGTTAAGGTTCGTAAATTCATAAGAATTCTTCGCCGACACATTATCGAACAGGCGGATGCTGCCGCCGTAGAGGTCTGATTCGATTATTATGTGATTTCCGGGTCTAAAGAGTTCGAACAGAAGCGTAATAGCAGCCATTCCGCTACAAAGTGCGAATGCTTCCTTGCCCTTTTCCAGTGAAGCGACAACCTTCTCCAGGTGCTCTCTTGTCGGGTTTTGGAGCCTGCTATAGTCATAGCCCGTGCTCTGCCCAACTCCGGGATGTGCATATGTTGCCGTCTGATATATCGGGAAGCTCAGTGCTCCGTAGTTTTCCGTCCTGCCCTCGGTCTCTTCCAAGTGCAGACATCGGGTATTTATTCCTCTGTCCATCAATAATTCCCCTAACAATTGAATGTTATTAGGAATGTTATCATCAGGTTCGGTTCTTGGATAATTGCATTTTC
>JAGCGK010000016.1 GCA_017649645.1 Clostridiales bacterium
CAGGCAGAAGCTGATCTCATCGCTATGCAGAAGGAAGCTGAAGGTATCCGTGCAAGAGGTGAAGCTGAGGCTGATGCTATCCGTGCAAAGGCAGAGGCTGAGGCGATCGGTATCGACAAGAAAGCTGAAGCTATGCAGAAGTACGGCGAGGCAGCTGTTATCGAGATGCTCTGTAAGATGTATCCTCTCGTTGCAGAGGCAATCGCAAAGCCGCTTGCAAACATCGATTCTATTACGATGTATGGCGAAGGCAACACAGCAAAGATGACAGAGGACATCACAAAGTCCTTCAAGCAGACGATCGATGGTATCGGCGACAGCCTTGGCATCAATCTTTCTTCCGTCATCGGAAGCTTCGCAGGCACAAAGCTCGCTGGTTCGACAAACTTCGGACTAGCTCAGGCAACAGCACCTGCAGCAGAGAATGCTCCTGAAGCAGCAAAGAAGCCATCCGTAGATGAGGCACTTGGAAACATTGCCAACAACTTAGGAACTTCAAATGAGGCTGACCACAATGGTCCTGTAATTGACAAAGACAACGAATGAAATAACACCTCATTAAAGATGGGGGCGGTCTTCCTGGGAAGGCCGCCTTCTTCTTTTTCGAAAAAATCACGCAAAGCATTCCAATATTGATGCAATGTATTCCAAAACCGTTAATCGGCCATAAGGGAATGGCTATAATACAATCAGATCACGGTAAAGGAGAATGGATCATGGCTAAGAATACGGGTGCGGTCAAAGTAGCAGTTGTCATGCTGATGGTAACTCTCACAGGATGCGGAAAGATTACCGGCTATAAAGAATACGAGGTTCTGCAGGGGGCAGCGGGTGATTCGGTATATGCGAACTATGAACAGTTGTCATATAAAGAAAAAATCGAAGACAACGGTTATAGGAAATTCATCTTTGACTACAGTTCTGAATGCTTCAAGGATTCAGAGGAAAACATCTTGATCTCGCCGGCATCCGTATTCTTTGTTATGGAGATGTTCGGAGCAGGTGCCAGGGGAGAGACTCTGGACGAGATCAACTCGGTGCTGGTCCCGAATACGAGCAATGAAGAAGCTCTGGCTTTTGCTGTTGATTATTATAATTCCATGATCAGCGAGGATCCTGATGTCTTCAAGTCAGTGAATTGCGCATGCATCAATGACGATTTTGACGGTGGCTTTTATCAGGAGTATCTGGATTTCGCCGGTGAAAAAATGGGTGCTGAGATAATGGTCGCACCGTTTAACTTTGTAACGGTAAATAATATCAATAATTGGGCGAGCAAAAAGACAGACAAGATGATCACTAAGGTCATTGATGAGCTCGACAGCAGAGAAGATGTTTGTGTTCTCGTGAATGCGATGTCATTCAACGCGAGGTGGGAAAGAGAGTATGATGATGACGGCATTTTGAAGAAACAGATCTTCACGAACAGCAAAGGAAAAAAAGAAAAGGTGACGATGCTCTATTCCAAGGAAGACAGTCTTATCTATACTGATAAAGCGATCGGTTTTATGAAGTCGTACGAGGGATGCAAGTATGCGTTTCTGGCTCTGCTTCCGACGGATGAGACCTTAAGCGGTAATGAATTCTTAAGTTTGTTCAGTTATGACGATTACATTGATGTGCTGGAGCATAATTCTTATTTCCCGTCAGAAGTATATATACCTGAGTTCTCATATGATTATTCCAATGAAGAGATAGTCAGCATAATGAGAGAACTCGGAATAGATAAGGCTTTTAATGAAGGCGGCGCTGATTTCGGGAATATGACTGACGAGGATATTTTCATATCAAGTATCGTTCAGATGACCCACATAGAAGTTGACAGGGAAGGAACCAAAGCAGCAGTTGTAACCGAAGGAAGAGCAGTTTCACGAGGTGTAGAACCGGATCCTGTAGAGATCAGGTTGGACAGACCTTTCGCATACATGATCGTCGATACGGAAACCATGACTCCTATCTTTATCGGAAGTGTCAACAGTATAGGCTGATCATCTGACGCCCGGAACTTCCAGTATCCTGTCGAGAGCTTCACTTAATACGCTTCTCGGGCAAGCGATATTCATCCTGAAGAAGTGCTCACCGTTCTTGCCGAAGAAAGTTCCTTCGGAAAACCTGATATGCGCGGTCCTAAGGAAGAAGGCTGTCGGATCTTCGGCCGTAACATCTGATGCATCGATCCACAGAAGGTAAGTTCCTTC
>JAGCGK010000155.1 GCA_017649645.1 Clostridiales bacterium
AAACTCAGACTTAGATATACCTTGTGGCGTATCTGGATACACACCTCTTTTATACATTTTTACGCATTTGACTTTGAACTCATACGAATAACGCATATAAATACCCTCCTTGCTGTTGTCCAGCAAAGAGGGTACATATCACTTTAGGGGTTTACTTCATCTCTCCGAAGCCTTTTTGTTATCAGTAGGACTTTTTATTCCATATCCACTGACTGTCTTTGAAATCTCCTTTTTGCAACGTTGAGTAGATCGTGCTGAATTCACTCTGGAAAGTTGAACCCTTGAGAAGGTATCCGATAAATTTTACGCGAGTCATCGATTTAAGAGTACTTACGTGTGATTGCAGTGCATATTTGTTTGGTGTTTTTCCTATAGCTATAGAGTAAATGAGTTTAACGAATTCCTTATCACTTAAAGTGCTCGCTTTTTTCCAGAAAACGGATGAAGTAAATACATTATTGAAGTACTTAGCAAGAGATGCGTTTTTGCTGGAAAGATCACTGATCTCAGATGAGGTAAGCTGAGGAATATCTACATTTGTATATGTGTTGATAAGCAATGTTAAGATCTCATTTCTGTCTACACCAGAGTTGTCATTAACTATAGGAAGTTCTGTATTTGATACGTCGGTATTCAAAAGATATGAAGGATAGTATTTTTTTACGGCTTCCTTAACTGCTTCATAAGCATTAACGCATCCGTAACCGGTATTTGTGTCATAACCCGTAGCCTCAATATCTGTTGCTGTTCTCTTAACGATATCGTAAGCATCAAACGGAGTGATATTGCTGTTAACTGACATTACAAGAGCAATGACACCTGCGGTGATCGGAGTAGACATGGAAGTTCCGGTCATAAGACAGGTTCCGTTACTTGCATTTGAAGAAAGTATCTGACATCCCGGAGCACTGAGATCGATCTTGCCGTAGCATGAACTTGATGCTTTCTTCATTTTTCCGTCAGATCCTACACAAAGATTAGCGACAGAAACAACTTTGCTGAAGGATGCAGGCATGTGTACATTCTTTGTTCCCTCGTTTCCTGATGCTACAACCAAGAGCATACCGTTCTTGTAAGCTGTTTCAACTGCAGCTTCGAGTGTTTTCGAGTAAGCACTATAAGTGGTACCTACACTCATGCTTGTGACTTTGCAGCCATTCTCGGAAGCATAAACGATAGCTGCAGCCATTCCTGAGAGAACGGAGGTATTACTCAACGGTTTTGTCAGAAGATCATCATCGCTCTGATTAATTATGCTCAGACAAACAAGATCGACACGGTTGTTCTTGCTTCCGGAAGCAACACCGCAGATGTTATTGTTATTGTTCGGAGTTCCGGCAATAAGTGCTGCACAGTGATTGGAATGTGCATTCTTCGGAGCAGTCCAGTTTATGCCCTTCTTGGATCCTGTTGAGAAATCAGCAGAAAGACTCATGTTGACTGACCCGTATATCTCAGGATCCTGAATGTTAAACGTGCCGTCGATGACTGCGACCCTGACTTTTTTCGGCGTTCCCGGAATAACATCAAGCTGATTCCATGCTTCGAAAGTGTGGATAGCATCGTGGTGCCACTGCGCCGGATTTTCATAATCAAATCCGCTTCCGCCCATGTCGATAACTTCACAATAATCAGGCTCGGCATAAAGAACATAGTCTTCTTTATTGAGCGCACATATTGTGCTCTCGACATCGTAACCTTCACTTAGATAAGCCTTGTATGCCGTGTAGTCTTCTCCCGTGAAGATCTGTGACACATACTCGATCGAATCATCGTGTGATAATGTGATACCGTCTGTTACTGAATCAGTAATGACAAGAATGTGGTCCTGGACATACTCGTGATCTTCCGCAATAGTGAAGTTTTCTTTGTCAAAAACGAGCGTGTCCGATTTTGTATCTGCAAAAACTGAAGTGGCAAATAATCCGACGACAATTGACGCAGACACCAAAAGTGCTGTGATTTTTTTTGGATTTTTCATTCTAAACCTCTTCCTATGTATCTTATCCCTAGCAAAAATGATACAGGATAAAAATGTAAAAGTATACTGATAATTACAAAAGTACTATATATTTGTCAGCGATAAAACATAGTGAGGATAAACTCGCATTTTATAGTGTCAGATATTTGACTTGTTTTTATGCTGTCTCTTCTCGATATACATTGCAGAGTCTGCAGTCTTAAGGCAACGCTCCAGAACTTCCTGTACATGATCTTCGTACGTGTCTTTCGGATTCTCGATGTGAGCACCGACACTTACTACGACATTATAATCCTTACCGTCTTCCTTAACTTTCTTATCGATATATTCTCTGATCCTTCCGACATACTTCTCGACTTTTTCTTCGTCATAATCCTTTGCGATAACGAGGAATTCATCTCCGCCGGAACGGGCACAGATCTCTCCGTCAACGGCTGCAGCGAGCATAGCATCCGCTATTGTCTTTAAACTATAATCACCTTCGTTATGTCCGTAATTATCATTGATGACCTTGAGATCATCCATGTCGAGAATGATGACGGCAAGACCGCATCCTGCTTTTCTGCACTCATCATAGAATGTTCCGAAGTGTTCCTCGATACCTCGTCTGTTATATATCTCGGTAAGCATATCGCGGTTATAAAGTGACTCGAGTCTCGAGACGGATTCCTCCAGGTCTCTTTGGATGCGTCTGATCTCCAGTATTACTCCGAGGTCAACGAACCAGGACTGCAAAGCTTCCTGCTCGCGAAGATCGATGTCAGGGGAGACAATAAGGTATCCCATATAATACTGAAGATGGTGGATCGTAAATATGTAGTAAGGATACGGGTCTTCCAGCATGTCCTTAGGAAGGATATCCTTCTTTCTGAATGTCTGATAAGGAACCGGTTTATCCTCGCGGTAGCCCGTTACGACAGTCATCTCTTCATCGACGTTCGAGTAGCTTTCTCCGACTATCCTTTGTTTGTCCCAGTCAGGAGCAAGACACAGGAGCATCTCTTTGAAGCCTGTGTCTGTCTTAGCGTTTTCGCATACTTCTCGAAAACAATCTTCCAAAGTCTTGGCATTGGAAACGCTTAACATCAGGTTTGTGGTGGACTGGGCTATGCTCGTCGTATTCCTGAGTCTTTTAAGATAGATATCTCTTATGTCATCGATGTTATCGACGGTCTTTTCTTTACAACCGCATGATTGATTTTTAAGGAACTCGCCCATGATCCTATACTCTCTCGGAAGTTCCTCACCGTTAAAGGAACGGACCAGAGAGACGATCGCCTGATAGCCTGAATTATAGAACGGCTGTCTTGAAGTCGTGATGGAAGGAAAGCCGTTAAGGGCATCACTTATGCCGTCATAACCTGTTACCTTAATATCTTCAGGGACTCTGATGCCTCTAGCTTTACATGCATTTATAAGACCTACTGCCGAATAATCATTGGCGCAGACAACTGCGTCAGGGAATTCCTTGCCGTTCTTGTGGCAGTGTCCCAATATGTAATCCAATGCAGCCTCTCCGCAGTCTCGCCACAGATTGCCGTAATAGATCTTCTCCTCGTCGAACGGAATATTATTTTTCAGAAGAACTGTCTTATATGCTTCGACTCTCTCAAAGGTGAAGTTCTTATCCTTGATTCCTGCCAGGTGGTAGATGTCGCGGCAGTTATGGCATTTGATCAGGTGCTCGACGACCTCGCTGAAGGATCTTGTTTCATCGCAGCATATGCTCATGTATCTTTCGTCCATGCCGCCGATATTGATGACAGGAATGCTTACATTGGAGAGTATCTGATCAAGATGCTTTTTTACTGTCTCGCTGAAATATGTGCTTATCTTAATGATCCCGTCGAAATCATTGAGATCCGGAATATCAAACGAAACATTATCGCCTTCATCGTATCTGGAGTATTCACCGTAGTTTTTGCTGCTATAGGAGTCACTGAAGCTCGCAAAGAAGATGACCTTGACATTGTGCTCCAATGCAGCGGCTTTGATGCCTTTCTGCATAAGGCCTGACATCGGCTCGTAAACATGTGAGGTAAAAACCGCAACTTTTTTCATAGGCCCCCCAAAAACGGATCTTCATATAAATCAAATGCTTACTACTACATTATAGAGCCTTTTTGTTGTAAATCGGGTTAAAAGTATGTGAATTTTGATTCCTACAGAGAAATTCGATATTTCCCACAAAAAAAAGAAAACTCTGGGCAGTTACTGCTCAGAGGTAATCTTTGGTAATGCAGATCTTAAGAGTGGCTACTCGCGCCTCCTGTGACACGAAGAAAGGGCTTTCGCTACCTTATCTGTTTTCTGATCATAGCCTATTATAACACCTGTCAAAAATAATTGTGAAAACAAATTGTAAACGTTTTCTGATTTTTTTAGTAATGTTGCACAATTTCAGACATTAGTGAATATGAAGAATCGCATTTTGAAAACGCAAGAAAAGATTTTTCGAGAATTAGAACGGATATAAATATTGATTGAAAGTTCCGCCTCCTCTAGGTAAAATAATTATGTGGGTCGCTTAAGACTCTCCCTAAACGTGGTCAAAAGGGCAAAGGGCATATGATCGAAGTAGATAAGTTGAGCAGGCGCTATAAAGTTAAGCCTATGAATGAGGCTGATGTGGATTCCATTTTGGAACTCTGCCAAGGCAACCCTCAATTTTACAAATACACCGAGGCCGTTCCTTCAAGGGAACAGGTCATATCGGATATGAAGAATACCCCTAACGGTGTGGACGGATCCAAGAAGTATTATGTCGGATTTTATAAAAGGCTTGAGCTGATCGCGGTCATGGATATCATCGACGGCTTTCCGACAAAAGAGAATGCCTACATCGGATTTTTCATGATGAAGGAACAGTATCAGGGAAAGAAGATCGGCTCTATTATCGTTCATGAAGTGGAATCGTATTTGAGGTCTGTAGGTAAGAGAACCACTAGACTTGCTATAGACAAGCTTAATCCTCAGTCTACATATTTCTGGGATAAGAACGGGTACATCGTATTCCGTGAAGTCGACAGGAACGGCTGGCCTATCCTGGAGGCAGAGAAGATCCTCTGATCTTGTGTCTCTTTTTCGAAAAGAAGGACAATAATGAATGTTGAGATAAGATACATTGCTCCCGAAGATGACAGGCTCGAGATAAGCAACATCTATGAGGAGAGCTGGAAACACGCATACAAGGGAATAGTTCCGCAGGAATACCTGGATAGCATCCCGAAGGGACGCTGGGCTACAAGGATCGACGCTCCGCCGTGGAAGACTATGGTCTGCCTCGTTGACGGGAAACTCGTCGGAACCAGTAGTTTTACTGAGTCGAGATTCAAGTGCTTTGAAGGCTATGGGGAGATAATATCCATCTATTTTCTTCCTGAATATACCGGAAAAGGATATGGTAAGCTTCTTATCCAAAAAGTGATCAAAGAACTTAAGAACTGCGGTTTTAAGAAACTGTCTTTGTGGGTTCTCGAGGAAAATATGAATGCAAGAAGATTCTATGAGAAGATGGGATTTGTTCTATCACCTGAATTCATGGATGATCAGATATGCGGCAAGACTTTACGTGAAATAGGATACGTACTCGAGAATTGATCCCTTAGGTCAGATTATCCTTTAATAATTCTTTATAGTCTTTTTGCGATGTGTTTAAACATGTTTCTTATCATCAAATCATAAGTAATTTTGTATGTATTGAAAGGAGAAGACTATGAATACAAAACTTACAATCAACAAAGAGATCTATGAGGAGAACTTCAAGATCGCAAAGAAGGCATTTGTGCTTAACAGCAGTCTCGAAGCTTCGGCCTGTGCTTCTGCATTTATCGGAGATACACAGCCAACTTCCGTAGAGGATATGAAGGCAGCCAAAAAGATACTTAACAATAATACTTCCTTCTTGTCTACATTGGGTCACGGTAATGCGCGTCAGGTCGTTGTTGCGGCTCTTGCCCGTTCCGGTAATCCGGATGATGCAATGGAGAAGATCATCAAGATCCATAAGGCTCTTGATAAGAAATTCTTTAATTCCGATTATCTTGTTCTTGCTGCAGTTGTTATATTCAGATCCTGCAAGCCTTCTGAGTACGATAATGTGATCCAACGAACAAGAGAGATCTATAAACTTATCCGTAAAGATCATCCGCTAATCACAGGTCGTGAGGATATTGTCAGCTGCGCCATGATGGCTATTTCCGGTATCGAAGTCTCAAAGCTTACCATAGATACTGAAGCTTCATTTAAAGCATTGAAGAAGCATTTCTTCGGAAAGAATAAGATCCAGTATATGGCATGCATCTTGAGCATGTTCGATGAAGAAGCTGCTGTTAAAGCTGAGAAGACCAGAGCAATGCGCGATCTTCTTAAGTCTGAAGGTGTCAGATTTGATTCCGATGCTTATTCGATCGTTGGCGCTGTTGCGATGATAGTAGATGATAAGGATAAAAAGAGGATCGCTAGAGAGATCAAAGATACAAGTGATGATATCAAGTCGATCCGCGGCATGGGTCCTGTAGGTACCGGCAAGAGGATCAGAAATCTTGTAGCAACAGCTCTGGTCCTTGAGGCTTATGCACACGGATCCGAAGCTTCTACATTAGCTGTTAATGCTATCATAACGGCAATTATCATTGCTGAGGCAGCGGCTGTTGCTGCAGCTTCTGCTGCTGCAACTTCTTCAGCTGCAGCATCATCCTAACGGTTTAAGTTTAGTTTGATAATTGATTAAAAATGAGGACGTAAGATCGTTTGATCTTACGTCCTTATTGGCTTTTTTATATTATTAGCGTATTCTAATTTTATTATTAGGAGTATGGAGTTTTTTATGAGTGAAGAGAGAATCAAGATAGAAGCACAGGCTGAAAAGCGTGAGAAGACAATAGTAAGGACCAGTATAATCGGAATAGTAACTAATGTTATGTTGGTTGCCTTTAAGATGTTCGTAGGTCTCTTATCCAATTCCATAGCGATCATTTTGGATGCTGTAAATAACTTGTCGGATGCACTATCATCATTGGTAACGATAATTGGTGCTAAGCTTGGATCGAAGGCTCCGGACAGAAAACATCCGCTCGGCTACGGAAGAATAGAATACTTAAGTACTCTCATAGTAGCTGCATTGGTGCTTTACGCAGGTCTTACATCTTTGGTGGAATCCGTAAAGAAGATCATTCATCCTGAAGAAGCAAACTATACAGCTGTTTCACTGATCATTATATCGGTTGCTATCGTAGTTAAATTGGTTCTCGGATTATACGTAAAAAAGCAGGGAAAGAAGGTAAATTCCGGTGCTTTGGTTGCTTCAGGTTCTGATGCGCTCTTCGATGCGATAATCTCGCTATCTGTTTTGGTCTCAGCTATTATCTATCTTGTTTTCGGGCTCTCTTTAGAGGCATATGTAGGTGTTCTTATCTCTGTCATGATCCTTAAGGCAGGACTTGAGATGCTCATGGAGACGATCAACGATCTTATCGGTAAGCGTGATGATGCTGAAACAATAAAGAAGATCAAAGCTATTATCTGTGAGGAAGAGAAGGTCAGAGGCGCTTACGATCTTATTCTATATAACTACGGACCTAATAAGAATTACGGATCGGTACATATAGAACTGCCTGACAATATGTGTATCAATGAAGTTGATCAGATAGCAAGAAGGATCGAGACAAATGTTTATTTGAAGACCGGGGTCACATTAACCGGTATCGGTGTATATTCCTACAACACATCAGATGACGAGGCAGCTAAGATGCGTGATACGCTCCGCGAGAAGATCTTGGTACATGACTGGGCTCTTCAGATTCATGGATTCTATGCTGATACGGAAAACAAGACAGCGAGATTTGATGTTGTGATCACATTCAATATTCCTCGTAAAAAGGCACTTGAGATCCTTTATAAAGATGCTGAAGAACTTTACCCTGATTATAGTTTTGTTATTCTTCCTGATGCTGATCTCTCGGATATCGGTTGATTCTCTGGTATTATCATTATAGTTTGAAGATAGGGAAGGAATATAAAATGAGGATTATATTTGTAAGACACGGAGAACCTAACTATGCTGATGATTGTCTGACTGAAAACGGAGTTACTCAGGCAATATCAACAGGAAAGAAACTTAAGTCTGAAACTATTAAGGATGTTTATTCTTCGCCTCTGGGAAGAGCCAAAGAAACTGCTTCTTATATCGCCTCTGAACAGAATGTTGATGTAAAGGTATTGGATTTTCTGCACGAGATAAACTGGGGAAGCAGAAATGGTGAAGAACTGGAGTTTGATGGTCATCCGTGGACACTGGCATACAGGCTCCTTGCTGAACATCCGGACTATATCGGAAGCGATATGTGGTTGGAACATCCGTATTTTAAGAATAATGTCTGTATGGACTACTATGATAAGATCACGGGATCTTTTGATGAACTGTTAAAACAATACGGATTAGTCCGTGACGGTAAAGTATACAGAATGGAAAAACAATGTGATGATACTATCGCTATGACCTTTCATGGAGGAACAGGAGCTATTATATTTGCTCACTTGTTTAATCAGCCTTTGCCGTATATCCTGACTGCTATGCCGTTTGGAGTATGTTCAGTAACTGTTGTCAGTCTAACTGCGGAGAACGGAGATGTTGTTATACCTCGTTTTGAGAGTTTTAATGACATGAGTCATTTGGGACAGGTTAGAAAAGAAGGATTGAGATTTGATAAGTGATCATCCATGCTATGGATGAGGAAAGGAGATACATATGTCAACGGTAAGAGACAGAAATGTATTGGACCTGGTATGTGTCGAGAACGACAAATATGTACTGATCATTATTGATGATATTGAGTGGAATTTCGCAACGAGAGTCGATCATGCTCATATGCTTCAGGAAAAGATCAATGATTATTCGGGTTATATCCTGAGTGGTCAGGCTGAACAGGCTCGTCCGGGATTAAGATGCGTAATAAGGATCCTGGCTCAGTATTCCTATAGTCAGTACTGCATCGATTTTCTGAACAGATTTAAGGAATATATTAAAGCTAACGGCGACTTCTGTGATCTGGAATGGACTCATTCAGAAGGTGAGACCGGCTTCGAAGACGGATTCAGTGATGAGTATGTTTTCGATCCTGAGAAGATATATCCGAGACTTCGTAAGAATTGGGCAAAAAATCCTCAGGAAGAGATTTCACTTATGGCTGTAAACGACAGTGAATCATATCCTGATATGCCGATGATGAGGGTGATGGACAGTTACGTCATATGTCTGGTCATTGATGCGGGAAGTGTATTTAATTATCTGTCTTATGACAAGATCCCGGAGGGGACCGATATTCAGAAGCTTTTTGACAAAGCATTCGATAATCTCAACAGAGATATTCAGTACAGATATGAGGAATCCAAAGAAAAGGGAATCTTCGGTATTTTGTGCGGAGGTAATTTCGAAGCTGAATCACTGTGTTTTGACTCAACATGGAAACAACTCTCGGATATGCTCGAAGATGATCTTATGGTCGTTGCCCCCACAAAAGATATAGTCTTTTTCACCAAAGCAGGAGATAAGAAACGCTGCAAGACACTCATGAAGATGGGCTCCAAGATGTTCGAGGATAACAGGAAGAATACGCCTTTCCTCTTGTTCAGTCGAGATGTCTTTATCTTTTCTCGAAAAGACGGGAAACTTCTGATCCAGAAAAAACTATCTATATAGTTTAATGGAAACTCAGTAAGGATCACTCCTTACTGAGTTTTTTTCTATATAACACTTTAAATATTATTAACGGAAAAATATACAAATAATATGGTAAAGTAGTTAAGTATGTTTTTTATGGGGGAACAAACATGGATAAGAAGGATCTTGATGGCGAGTTGGAACGCCGAATCGATGAAGTTTCCAACAACAGCGATATCCCGAGAATGGGTAAAAAGGATTTCATAATAGCCGCAGTCTTTGCATTGATCTGTCTGGCGGGAGTCATCTTGGGAGGTATCTTTCTATGAGTAAGAAGAGTAATACCACCGAGAAACAGATCGAGAAGGAAGTTTTATTCGGAACGTGGCCGGTCCTTAAGAAGGAACGTAAATACGGCTTTATCGATGCATTGCTGGTCCTTTCCGGATACTGTATAGCGACTTGGAGCTACACTCAGGGTTCATACCTTGCTACACTTGTCGGATTTAAGCAGCTTTTGATCGGAGCATTTTTGGCAGCGCTTTTCATGCTCTTGGTATATCAGCTTCCTGTCATACTTTCCGTCAGATATGGTATTGATATCTGGATATGGCTTCGAAGTGTTTTCGGAAGAAAAGGCGTAAATGTACTTACTATAGCGATCATCGTGGTAAACTTCCCGTGGTATGCCGTATGCTGCGAATTGTTCGCGGATTCGATGGAGAACCTTTTGGGATTATTCGGTGTGAGCCTTTTCCCGGGAGGACACCTTCTATTAAGTCTCTCGTGTGTTGTTCTCGGTACGATCATAGCCTATAGAGGCATCGGAAGTATCACATGGACGACCAGGATACTTGTACCGCTCCTTCTTCTTGTCGGAGTTGTGGTTGTCATTGTCGGTTTTACGTCGGTACCGCTTGATGTGATCTTAAATTACAAACCTGAACTTGCTCCGGGTACGAGTGCCAACATCAATTATATCCTGTCGATAGAAGCAAACTTCGCATTTGTTATAACGCTTGTCGGAGGAATGGCAGAGGTACCGAGACTTAGTAAGAGTGAAAAGGGCGGTTATTACGCAGGCGTATTCGGACAGGGTATCGCCGGTTCTTTCTTTGTAGTTGTCGGTGCGGTTATGGCTATTGCCATGCAGCATGTTACGGGTACGATGTCAGACGATCCGACGCTCATGATGGCAACTTTGGCAACTCCTGCACTGGGACTATCGTCACTTCTTCTTGTTGCTTTTGCTAACGTCGGAACTCAGGCAGTCGGTTCTTATATCTACGGAGTAATGCTCAAATCGACATTCCCTAAGACATCCTACAGAATACTGATACTTGTGCTCGGTGCCTATGTCGGTATCCTCTGTGTCTGGGGAAAGATAATCGAATACTTCGGAAGTTTTCTTACGATCGGCGGACTTGTATATGCTCCGCTCGCAGCACTGCTGTTCGTTGATTTCTTCTTCATAAGGAAGATGAAGCTCGATCTTAAGAGTGCATTTAATCTTAAAGGTCATAAGAGTTATGAATATACAAAAGGATTCAATATCGTCGGTGCGATCTGCTTTTTGCTCGGATTTGCATTTTCGCTTATCATCTACGATCCGATCAAATCAGTCATTCACGTAAAGTGGCTTTTTGTCCTGACTCCTACAGGTGCTTCGTTCCTGTTTACGGGAATCCTTTATTATCTTTTGAATCAGATCCCGGGTATCAGAAGATACATGAGAAAGGATACTTCTGTTGCTTACGATTCCAAGCCGTTTGACAGATATAAGGTTCCGCCGAGGCAGAATCTGTTTTTCACACCAATAATCTGGCTCCTTTGTAAGCTCAGTCTTAAGCCTTACGGTCTTAAGATCGACAAGGTTAATATGGAGGGTATCAAGCCTCCGTTCCTGGTTCTCGGATCGCATCATTCGTTCTACGATTTCTATGTAAGTCCGTTGGCACTTAAGCCTTACAGAGCTAACTATATTTCCGAGCTTGAAGGATTCGAGTATTACGGTGAATGGATCTACAGACAGGTCGGCTGTCTCGGAACAAGGAAGTTCATCAATGACAGAGCGCTTCTCGTTAACATCAAAAAGGTAATAGAGAGAGGCGATATAATGGTCATCTATCCTGAAGCCAGATATGCGAATGTAGGTACAAATTCCAAGCTTGATATGTCGGTTGCAAAGCTTGCGAAGCATCTTAAGGTTCCGGTAGTCGTTCTTAACATGAAAGGTAATTATCTCCTTTCTCCTATATGGAATCTTAAGGTTCGAAAAGGCGCCAGACTTTATGCGACTTTGGAGTGTGTGCTTTCTTCTGAAGACACGCAGAAAAAAGACCTTAATGAGATCTATGACATCCTCTCGAAAAAGCTCACATATGATGATTATCAGTATCAGAGAGAAGCAGGCATCATCATCGATGATGATTTCAGGGCAGAAGGTCTTGAGAAACCTTTGTACAGATGTATGTGCTGTAAGAAAGAGTTTTCGATGAAGACAGAAGGTGCCACCATCAAGTGTACGAACTGCGGTGCGACCTTTGAGATGGATACTCACGGAACGCTTATCCGTAAGGACAAGGAAGGTTCTGTCTATATTCCCGATTGGTATGAGTGGGAGAGAAAAGAGCTCGAAAGCGAGATCGATGAGGGCAATTATCTTCTCGATACCAAGGTAAGGGTAGAGGCGCTTCCTAATGCGGTCAACTTTATCAATTGCGGTGAAGGTCATCTGGTCCACAGCTTGAACGGATTTGATCTGACGTATAGGGATCACAGATCACAAAAGGAGATCACACTTCATTTTGCTCCGGCTTCGACAAAATCGATCCATACCGAATATAACTACAGAGATAAATTCGGAGAATGTGTGACATTATCCACATATGATGATACACTCTTCCTCTACCCGTTGGAGGAAGGATTCAGTGCTACAAAGATCCAGTTCGCGACGGAGTACCTGGCGGAAAAAGCAGCTAAGAAATGAGGTGACTAATGACTACGATCTATTTTGTGCGTCATGGAGAAATGGATAACTCCATGGCAGGGAAATTGTTCTATCAGGAATTCGCTCAGAATATGATGGCCCTGACCGAGAAAGGCATCGGACAGATACACGAGACTGCAAAAGATCCAAGACTTAAAGATGCACAGATAATCATATCGTCACCTTTTAGCAGAGCGCTTCACTCGGCGGCAATCCTGTCAAAAGAACTGTATCTGGAGATCAAGGTCGAACCTGAAGTTCACGAGTGGCTTCCAAATGTAGAGACTTACAGGTGGGTAGGAGATGAATATGCGTCTAATGCATATAAAGAACTTGTCGAGAATAACGGAGTTCATCCTGAAGGTAAGAAGTGCACCTGGGAATCAACCAAGATGATGAAGACTCGCGTTAGAAGAGTTCTCGAGAAGTATCTGGATTACGATAAGGTCATAGTCGTCTGTCACGGAACGCTGATGCAGTTCATACTTGATTCGCATCATGCAGCTAACGGTGAGATCATGGAGACTACCTGGGAAGAGTTCAGTAAAGACTAAAAAAATAACCCTGAAGATCGATCTTCAGGGTTTTAATTTTTCTCGAAAAAGCTATCGATCAAAGAAGTTCGTAAAAGCCGAGCATTCCGTAAAGAAGATCGTAAACACCGTTTACGTAATCGTCATTACTGATTATCAATGAAGGGCCGCCTGCTACGGTAAGTTCGCTCTCTCTGCTTATGAATGCATCAAGGAACAGATCGAAGAATAAAGGATCCGAGAGAGCAGTTTCAGTATCACCTTCATAGCTTGCTGCGGCATCAGCAACGGCACTGTTGATCACATCGACCAAGTTGTTTGGAGCAGTATATGTTGCAATCGTCTCATTGGGCTTAGAAGTAAAGTCGCATGATGTTTTACCGTAGATATAGTCCATGATGCTGTAGACTTTGTTGAGCTCAGCTTCTGTAGGATTATCAATGCTGAAGCCCGATGAGTAAATGAAATCTCCGGCAACAAGTTTTCTTATAGTATCGACTGTCTCATCTGCGTTGATCCTCGGATCTACATCCTTTGCAAGTGAAGCATCGTTATTCATTGTTGCATTTGAAAGTGCAATAATAGCTTCAACGTATGACACAGTAAAATCGCAACTGTACTGAACCTGACTTATGACAAGACCGTTGTCAGCACCTTCAAGATTGATCTTGGATGTGCAGGTGAAACCGTCCTTGCTCGTGAAGTTCTTTGTGAAAGCATAGTTAGTAGCTGTGATGTCATCTACCTGATCAAATTGAAATCCTTCTACTGTGTAGTTGTAGATATCATCTCTTGCATTGAGGACAGTCTCTCTGAACTCCATCTCACCGGAGAACATTGCGGCATTAAGATATTTGTTAAGTGTGAGTTCGCCTGTCTTACAATCCGAAAGAGACATAGTCTCGCCGGATTCATTATATACACCGATGGTGATCTCTTTGTTCTTATCGTTTTCGAGTGTGATGATATTCGGATACCAACCGTAAGCACTGATCTGCTCATTGGCTTTAGACTCGTCTTCGAACTTCCAACCGTTATCCAGAAGCTCTTTTACTGTGCAAGGGAAGTCGTACATCTTTCCTTCGAGGTAGAAGTTTCCGATGTTGGTCTCATCCATCTTGTCGGCAACGGAAACTCTCGCTTCTTCCTGCCAATTTGAATTTGTTTCTTTCTTATTGCAACCTGCGAAAATGCCGCAAGCAACAGATACTGCCATAACGGCAGCGAATAGTTTTATTCCTTTCATTAGGGTACCTTCCTGTATAAGTTTTCCAAAAACGATTGTAGAATAACAAATATAAAAAAACAACAAGTATTTTATAAAGGGCACAATGTTATAATGGATTGAAAAAGAAGAGGAGTAAAGTATGGACTATAAAGCGATCATAGACATAACTCAAGAACTGTTCAGCTGTAATGTGTATCCCGGTGATCCGTCACCTGTAAAGACCACTGTCCTAAGCACAGCAAACGGTGATGTTTGTAATCTCACATCATTTCAGATGTGTGCGCATAACGGAACGCATATAGATGCTCCTTTCCATTTTCTGGGCGACGGTAAGACCGTCGATCAGATGGGTCTTGTTCCTTATGTCGGTGACTGTTATGTTGCAAGATTTGAAGGAGATCTTAAAGCTTCAGATGCTAAAGATATACTTATGAAAGCTTCGGCTGCCGGTGCAGATAAACGCATCCTCATCGCAGGCAAAATGACAGTTACTGCTGATTCAGCAAAGGTTTTTGCAGAAGCAGGAGTTATCCTTATCGGTAACGAGAGTCAGACTGTCGGTCCGATTGATGCTCCGATGGAAGTACACCTTATCCTGCTTGGAAAAGAGATAACTCTTCTTGAAGGAATAGTTCTCGAAAACGTTGAGGAAGGGAAGTATTTCCTAAGCTGCGCTCCTCTCAATCTCGGAGGATGCGACGGAGCTCCGTGCAGAGCATATCTCATAAAAGAATAAATTTAAGAGGGAAATATGGAATTTGAAAGGTTTGTCGAAGACATAAAGAATAATAACTGGAATGTTTTCGGCGTTGAAGTATACGAGAACGGAGAACTGACTCATAGTTTTGGAGATACCAATGAGAATCTTCATCCTATCTATTCTGCCACCAAGACTATTGTCTCGATAGCAGTTGGCATCCTTTATGATGAAGGTAAGATCGATCTTAAAAGGTGCATACTGGATTATCTTCCGAAGGAAAAAGTAGAGAAGATGTCTGATGAACAGAAGGATGCTTTTTCGATAATTACGGTAGAAAGACTTCTTACAATGTCAGTTGAAGGACTTCCTTTTGTAGCTGAAGGCGACAGCTTCATAGACTTTGCTCTTTCCTGTAAGCTCACCGATCCTAAAAAGAGAGGTTTCAACTATAGTAACATCAATACTTATCTCGTTTGTGTTGCTCTAAGTGAGATCATAGGCGGTGACCTTGCTGAGTTTATCGAGTACAGAATATTTAAGCCTCTCGGAATCGACCGTTATGAATACGGAAGATGTCCTGAAGGATATTTCTACGGTTCTTCGAGAATGAAATTATCCGTAAATGAACTTAGCAGGATAGGCCTTCTTTTGTATAACAACGGAGTTTATAACGGTCAAAGGATCGTATCTGAAGAATATGTTAAAATGGCCACTTCTGTTCAGCAGATGAACCGCGAAGGCGGTTACGGATATTTTATATGGAAGTACAAAGACGGTTTCAGTATTAACGGCAAGCTCAAGCAGAAATGTTATGTGCTTCCGAACAGGGGAATTATGATAACTTATCTGTGCCATATCGAAGATGATTCATGTCCGTTAAAAGAAAGTATGGAGAAATGGTTGCTCAGTGAGTGACTTAAAGGAGATATTTGATGAGTAAAATATTAGTTACAGGCGGAACAGTTTTCGTAAGTAAATTTGTAGCTGAGTATTTTGTAGAAAAACAATATGAAGTCTATGTATTAAATCGTAATTCAAGACCACAGGTAAATGGTGTTCATTTGATCGAAGGAGATCGTCACGATCCTGATCTTGATCTGAAGAAATATGATTTTGATATAGTGCTTGATATTACTTCTTATAATGGTCAGGATATAACAGATCTTGTAAGTAAGATCGGTAAAGTTAAGACATATATCTTCGTAAGTTCCAGTGCAGTTTATCCTGAGAACTTAGCACAACCTTTTATGGAAAATGCTGAGCTTGGTCCTAATAAGTTTTGGGGAAAATACGGAACGGATAAGATCGATGCTGAAAAGACTCTTTTAGATATGCAACCTGATGCATATATTCTTCGTCCGCCTTATCTGTACGGTCCCGGCAACAATGTCTATAGAGAAGCTTTTGTTTTTGATTGTGCTGATCAGGACAGGAAATTCTACCTTCCGAGAAATGGTGAGATGAAACTTCAGTTCTTCCACGTAAGAGACCTTTGTAAGATAATGGAGAAGATCATTAAAGAATCTCCTGATGAGCACATCTATAACGTTGGAAATCGTGATTCGGTATCAATAAAAGAGTGGGTGGATCTTTGCTATAAATGTGCAGGAAAAACGGCTTCGTATGTGAACGTTTTCGATGATATAGAACAGAGAATGTATTTTAGTTTCTATGATTATGAGTATGCACTTGATGTAGAAAAACAATCTAAGATATTGCCTGATACCATAAGTCTCGAGGAAGGTCTTAAGGAATGTTATGAGTGGTATAAAGGTCATGAGGATGAAGTAAGAAAGAAACCGATGATCGAATATATCGACAGCAACCTTAAGTGAGGAATAAAAATGTATCTTTATCACTTTTACGACAAGCGCTCAGGTCCGTTTAAAAGTCTGACGGCAATACCCAAAGAAGACGCGTTCTTAGTGCTCGAGAATATTAAGAGCGAGCGCCCTCATTCGCTGACGGCACAACGTGATGAAGGATACATAACCAAGAGAAGAAACTGTGAAAGAATAGTTAAGATCGAAGCGGAGAAGAAGGGGATAATCATGGATATCCCGTCACCTCATTATATGATCGTTGAGTTTAGTCCGTGGCTAAGTACCTGGTTTGAGCAACCCGGTGAGATCAAGATAGCTATCGAAGAATTTGATACGCGTAAGATATCATTTACTTATGGTGATTCAATGCCTACGTTTAGTCCCAGGGTAACGGACGGAAAAGAATATAGAAAAAAGGTATATACCTACGAAGAGATCTTGAAGATCATTGATAAATACGGTCTTCCGCAGGATTGGAATGACGACGGTGCATATGGTCCGGAACGTTATATTGAAGCGCAGGTCTGGACCAATGAACCGATCATTAGATATATCGAGGAGGTAACAAAATGATCATCCTTATAGCAGGAGCATCACATACAGGAAAGACAGTTCTCGCTCAGCGCATGCTCGAGAGATTCGGATTTCCTTATCTTTCAATAGACCATCTTAAGATGGGACTTATTAGAAGCGGTAATACTGATCTTACTCCTATGGATGATGATAAGCTCACGGATTATCTATGGCCTATAGTTCGTGAGATGATAAAGACTGCCATCGAGAATAATCAGAATCTTATCGTCGAAGGTTGTTATATTCCGGGAAATTGGCGTAAAGATATGGGGATAAAGTACCTTAAAGATATAAGATATATTTGCCTCGCTTTTTCAGATAATTATATTGACAGATATTTCACTAACATTATGGCGCACGAATCAGACGTTGAGAAAAGATCTTTTGATTCCGATTTGACGCCTGAATGGTTTAAAGAGCAAAACCATATCGTTATTGAAGAGTGTAACAGGAATAGTCTCGGTGTTACTGTCATCGATTCTGATTATGACATGATCATAGACGGGTTGATCAACGAAATAGCAGCTGAGTTGTATTAAGAATCCTCATAACTGTATGAATAGAAATAACTCAGTTCATCTCTGAAGAATGCATCCTCCTCAATGAGTCTGCATTGGTTATCGTATTTGTATATCGTTGTGTAGTCTCCGTTAACCATGCTGATCTTATTGCCGTTCTCGTCGTATGTATAGAATATATCTTCAGCAGGTTCTTCATCACCTGAGTCTTTGTACCAGAACTCGATTTCCTGACCATTCTCGTTATACGCACGATAGAAAAGTCGAGAACTACACTCGTTTCCTTCATAATCGTACTTTGTAAGTGTAGTCATCTTCCATGAATAATCAGGAGCATATTCAGTAATTACAACTGTATCAAGTTTTCCATCCCAATACAAAGTGCTTTTGGTTTCATTTCCTAATGCATCGTATTCGGACAGGTATTCTCTATCTACTTCTCCGTTAATGATGATCTTGAAACTAAGTTTATTTCCCAGATCATCGAATTCATATTCGTAATCGCGGTGCTCTATAAGCTTTTCGTCTGCATCATAATGTTCGAAATAAGTTTCATCACCGTTTGGAGCAGTCATGGTAATATACTTTTCACCATTCTCGATCCTTGTTGTCATTTTATATCCGAACTCATCATAGAGATAATAGTATTCTTCTATTAACTCATCATTTTCATCATAGATTAATTCCTTATTCAGGAGATTTTGCTCGTTATAGTAATAGAGGGTATATCCGCGCAGCCTGTCATCAAATTTCACCTTATCCATGCTGCCGTTGTATACGTGCTCTTCTTTTATAAGCAGATCACCTTTGTAGGTGTAGATTGTTTGATATTCCTCATCGGCATCCCCATGCTTATACTCGAAAAAACTCGTCAGTTTTCCGTCTTCGTATTCGCTTACTGATCCTAGTTCGCTTCCGCCGTTTTTGTAGTAGACGCTCTTTTTAAGATCTTCCGGAATCGGGGTAGGTGTCGGTGTTGCAAATTTCTTTGGACCTTCTTCAGTTGTCTCGGTTGTTACTCTGCTTTCAGAACTGCTATCTTTGGAATCTTTTTTGTCACTCTTACAACCAACCAATAATACTGATAAAAGAATTACCGGCAAAACTATTACTTTCTTCATGATATGTCCTCCAACCCTATATTTTTATACTTGTATCATGTCATGCAAAAAATCCGTTTAAAAGTGATTCGGAATGATTTGCATTCATACGACGATAACTTACATTAATCCACTCTCAACTATATAGACAGAAGAAAAGATAGGATGTTACATTAGGAGTGTCGTTGAGTCGTACTCAATGCAGCATTGATTGTCTTTTGCAAAGACGGAAGGTACCATGTAGTTACGGTACCGATAAAGACAATCGGAGGTTATTAAAATGGATAACAGCATAGGAAATAACATAAGAACTTTTCGAAAGAATAAAGGCCTGACACAGGAAGAACTTGCAGATCTTCTGAATGTTACGCCACAGGCAGTAAGCAGATGGGAGTCTGCCGTAGGTATGCCGGATGTATCAATGCTCATTCCTCTTGCTCAGACACTGGGTGTAAGTACGGATGCTCTTCTCGGATACGATATGATCCGTGAAGATGATGAAGTCACTCAAAGGATCAAGGATACCGTTAGTGGTATGTGGGATGATAAGGACAGGGCAGGAAGTAAACTTAAGATATGCGAATACCTGTCTACTGAGACAAACATCCACCCGGGTAACTATGAGATAGTTAAGGAATATGCTCAGGAAACAGCCAGCCTCAGCATGTACTGGGATGATAAGCTCGAGGGTTTCTTCCGAGATGATAATGAACATATCATGAGCATTTTCAAGGACTGCATTAAGAAAGGAACATATCTTATCAGTCACTGTAATGACAGAACTTTAGTTGAGAAAACTCATCATGCCATTGCTTGGATCTATATCCATATGAGGGAATTTGACAAGGCAAAAGAACATATAAGTGTTCTTCCTGAACTTACTACAACCCGCAACAGGGAAGTGCTTGAGATGGAGTCTGTGTTCTTTGATAAGGGCTTTGACGCAATGAAGGAAGAGATCGACAAAAAGAATGTACTCATGTTTTGTGCTCTTGCTCGTCAAATGTATTTCGTATCCCAGAATTACGGTTGGTGGGGTCAGAAAGATGAGGCAGTAGAGATGTGTTCATGGATCGATAAGATCTTGGAGGCATATGCGACACGCCCTGAGTCGATCGACAAGAAATCCTATCTTCACGTTAAGACGATGAATGCATATCACGAGATGGTTGCGTTAAATAAAGCGGGAGAAAAGGCTTTGGCAAAAGAGGTATATGATGGATTCGTTAAAGATCTGAATTCTAAGGACTTCATCTCAGATGAACTCAAGAAAGAAACGATAGAAACTTTAGATAAAGAGATAAGTTATTACTCAAAGTATACGTGATCGATCTGAGGACTGTCTAATCGGACAGTCCTCGCGTTATAATAAGAGGAGCAAGAGATCCGAATTATTCAGACGAAGAATTCGAGAGAAGCATCATTGAGAGAGTAAACAGATTAAAGGAAATGAACAGATGAAATATCCGTGGATAGATGAGTATCTGATGAAGAAGAAGGCAGTTACCAAGGACCTTCAGGCCGAGTGGAACTGGATACGTTTCATGATCGGAGGCAAGATGTTTGCCGCGATCCTTCTCGGAGATGACGATAAGCCGGTTTACATCAACATTAAAACAGATCCTCAGGAGAGTATCGAACTTCGTGAATTATACGATGATATCATCCCGGGATACTATTCAAATAAGATGCATTGGATATCGGTTATGCCTGACGGTGAAGTTTCAGATGAACTTATGAAGCATCTCCTGGATGAGGCTTATAATCTGGTACTTAAGGGATTCAGCAAGAAGAAACAGAAAGAAATCCTGGGGGAAGAATAAGAGTGCATTTAGTTGATGCCAAAGGAATACTTACGACAAGCGGAGGCGGCTGCGGTATGAATGTTTACCGTGGCTGTTCGCATGGCTGCATTTACTGTGACAGCAGAAGCACTTGTTATCAGTTTAAGCATCCTTTCGAAGATATTGAAGTTAAACAAAATGCGCCTGAACTTCTCGAGAAGGCACTTAGAAGTAAGCGTAAGAAATGTATGATCGGAACAGGATCTATGTGCGATCCGTATCTTCATATCGAGAAAGATCTGGAAATCACCAAAAGATGTCTCGAGATAATCTATGAGTACGGATTCGGCGTTGCGATACAGACTAAATCCGATCTTATAATGCGTGATATAGACCTTCTTGATAAGATCAATCAAAAGACTAAAGCCGTTGTGCAGATAACACTTACAACATATGATGATGATCTTTGCAGTATATTGGAACCTAATGTCTGCAATACCAAAAGAAGAATCGAAGTTCTGGAGCAGATGCAGAAGAGAGGAATCCCGACAGTCGTCTGGCTTACTCCGATATTGCCATTTATCAATGACACGGAAGAGAACGTAATGTCGATCCTTAATGAGTGTTCCAGAGTTGGAGTCAAAGGGATCATCAATTTCGGAATGGGTCTTACATTAAGAGAAGGCGACAGGGAGTACTACTATGCTGCTCTCGATAAGCATTTCCCGGGTCTTAAGGAGAAGTATGAAAAGACTTACGGATACTCATATGAGGTACCAAGTCCGAACTCAGCAAAACTCATGAAGCTCTTCAGAGATTTCTGCAAAGAAAAAAACATCATGTATAAGCCTGATGATTGCTTTTCATATATGCATGAATTTCCTGAAGATCCGGTACAGATGAGCCTTTTTGATATAGGTCTTAATTGAAATCTGTGATCTGATTTCCTTCCATATCAAACAGAGCTTCTTTACCGTCGATATCAGTAACTTTGTATCCTCCGTCTGTTTGGAAAACATTTACATATTTAGGCTCGATTATCACGTTAAGATCTTCATCGATAACGCCTATGCAGTCTATGCTCATATCCGGTTTATTTATCGAATATTTAAGATGTCCTTCATGGCAGTACATAGCACCTGAGCTGTCATCATCAACAAAGCCGTCGATGGTCTTTATTATGTTCTCGTTCTTGTCCATAAGAAAGATGTGGTTATTCTGTTCGTCACCACTCTTAAGCGTCATGGCTATGAACGTATCCTTATCAACGACATGAATGTTGTAATATTTCGGGCTTATTATAAGGTTAAGATCTTCGTCCAAAAGACCGTTTCCTTGGTCCTTTACGTATACTCTGTATAGGGTAGGAAGATCGGTTGTATCTCTGTCTCCATAGTAGCAATAGTCGTAGATCTCGTCATAGATCAACGGAACGGTGATATTAAGATCTTTGTCAGCCATACCGCATTTTCCGCCGATATAGATCTTTCCGCCATTATATTCCGTGTATTCAGATCCACTGACTACAATAGTAGGGAAGTCCTTTTCAAGTTTGATTATCATTCGGAAGAATGTCATGTTAGGAAAGCACCCCTGGGTCTTTGATTCTTTTGTCTCAACATCTATGTTGATGTTTAATGTATCACCGACAGGCTTTTTCTCGATGCCGTTTATGAATTGTCCTATCGAAGTGTAAGAATCAAATCTGTACATGAAAAGCAGATATTTCTCACCGTTGTGCTCTACAGTGATATATTCTTTGTATCCGAGGATGTCAAAATAGAAGAGAAGGTCTTCATCATCATCGCATTCGCTATACTTTTCCTTGTCGTAGTTTGTAGTCATGAGATCGGTAAGTTCATAGACTGAGGTTGCATTTTCTAATTCCGACGGATCAGCTAATGATATGACTTCGCTTTCATCGCTTGAACCGTTCCTGATGCGGCTTATTAATCCTCCGTCCGGGTCTGCGCTATGGCAGCCGACAGCTCCGATCAATAAAACAACTGAAATAAATGTAGCAATAATCTTCTTCATGTAAATATCCTCTTATCCTGTTTTCTTAACCTTAAGGACAGGATTTAACAGAAGATGTTACACTTTCCACGGACGTTTTTTTTCGAGCCAGCCCTTTTCTTTCCAGTAGTTTCTTTCTTCTTCACCTGAGCCCATATTCTTTATCTGCATCATCCTCATCATCGAAAACATGAACCTGGTCTTAACGCCGACGCGAACCTTTGAAGTCTCTATCTTATTTGCGAGAGACTTCATATCCTTTTCGAGCTTTGTCTTGATCTCAGGTTTTACCTGATCCCAGTTAGCTGCCTGGATAGCTTTGCCATAGCACTTGATGTAAGGAACTCCCCAGTAAAACAAAGTCTCCGAGATGCCCTTTACCGCTTTCTTTGCTCCGGCACCTGCAGAAGTGGAGATAACTACGGCCTTTTTCGAGAACATGGAACTTCTTGGCTTGTGAGACATCCAGTAGGTGAATGTAAGGTCTATGAAAGATTTCATCGGTGCAGATACGTTCATGCAATAAGTCGGAGTAGTGAAGATAAGAATATCGGACTTTTCGACCATATCCATGATCTTTTTCTTTTCTACGTAAAAGGGACACAAAGTCTCATCCTTGATACAACTGTAGCATCCTGTGCAGAAGTGATCCAGATCTCTCGGCAGAAAGAACTCGTGGACTTCGTTTTCTCCGAGATTATCAAGGAGGATCTTTGCAATATTATATGTGCTTCCTTTGTGGTTTTGTCCGTTAATAACAGTGACGATCATTTCTTTGCCTTTCCGTAATTGCTGTTGAACTGCCTAATGTGATATTCAATGAGCTTTACTGCTTTTTTCTCCATCTTCGGATCCCTGTCGCATACCGTAAGAAGGGTATAGATAGGTGAATAGAACTGTAGCGCCATGATCTTGGGATCAGCTTCCTTAAACTTTTCCATGTTGCATAAGATACTGAATATGTTTGTCTGATATTCGACAGGATCAGTAAAGAACTGTTTGGTATAAAGCATAGCCAGATCAGGATTCCTGAATTGTTCCAGTGTCAGCATCTTTCTGAATCTGCTCATATATCCGTCGTGAAGGAAGTATAAAAAGAGGTCTTTACCGATCTTGATAAGTACCTCTTCGGATATGTCCAAATATAAGAAAGCATCCTCCATAGAATTGTTGCCGTTAATACCGATCGATGATGCCTGCTCCTCATATCTTTTTCCGATCTCTTCTATAATGGCATCGAAAATGTCCTTTTTGCTCTTGAAATGCTTATAAAGGGAAGGGGCTTTAATACCCACGGCATCAGCTATTTCACCGACATATACATCGCCGTATCCTTTCTGTGAAAACAATGTCAGAGCTTCATCCATTATTCTTTCTTTGGTAGTCATGATTCACCTCTTGGCTAATTAGGATTAGCCATATTATAGGCTAATTAGAATTAGCCGTCAAGAGATGTGATTTTATATTGCATTATTAGGGCCTTTCGACTAATATCTTTTAAAAATAAAAAG
>JAGCGK010000156.1 GCA_017649645.1 Clostridiales bacterium
AAACGGGAAGTTCTTCACAAGCGGTTTTAAATCGTTGATCCATGGTGCACCGAATATGGATACTCTTGTTGCTCTCGGCTCATCAGTATCGTTCGGATGGAGCCTTTTTGTCCTTTACAGTATACTTGGAATGACACACGGAGAAGAGATGATGCATCTTTATCATGATCAGCTCTACTTTGAGTCAGCTGCTATGATCCCTGCTCTTATAACTGTGGGAAAGACGCTTGAATCGTTTTCGAAAGGAAAGACTACAAACGCCTTAAAAGAACTTATGAATCTCGCTCCGAAAACCGCACGGGTCATACGCGACGGAAAAGAGGTAGAACTAAAGACCGAAGAAGTAAGAGTAGGTGATATCTTCGTTGTTAGACCGGGTGACAGCATTCCTGTTGACGGTGTTGTAATCGAAGGAACAAGTGCTATAGATGAATCATCTCTTACAGGTGAATCAGTACCTGTTGATAAGGAAGTTGATGACAACGTAAGTGCCGCTACTATCAATACTTCAGGCTACTTAAAATGTCGTGCTACTCACGTCGGTGAAGATACGACTTTGTCTCAGATAATAAGGATGGTATCCGACGCGGCTGCGACAAAAGCTCCGATAGCCAGGATCGCAGATAAGGTATCCGGAATCTTTGTTCCGGTTGTTATCGGAATCGCGTTGCTGGTCATCGCTATCTGGCTTATCGTTGGAAGAGAAGTAAGTTTTGCACTGGCAAGAGGTATATCAGTACTGGTCATCTCATGCCCATGTGCATTGGGATTGGCTACGCCTGTAGCGATCATGGTGGGTAACGGACTAGGTGCCAAAAACGGAATACTTTTTAAGACAAGTGAAGCTCTGGAGAACCTGGGAAAGACTAAGATAATCGCTCTCGATAAGACGGGAACCATTACATCGGGACAACCACAGGTAACAGATATCTGTCCGAATGAGATCAGCGAAGAAGAACTTTTGGATAAAGCTTTCTCTCTTGAGAAGAAGAGCGAACATCCTCTCGCAGGTGCCATCGTAAGAAGAGCGGAAGGCAGAAGTTTTAGTGAAGTAACCGACTTTAAGGCGATAGCGGGAAACGGCCTTGAAGGTAAGATCGATGGTAAAATCGTAAGAGGCGGAAACATAAGATTTATAGGTAAGTTCGTGAAGGTGCCGGGTGTTTTCGAGGAGAAAGAAAAGGAGCTTTCAGAGCAAGGTAAGACACTGATGTATTTTTCCGAAGATGACAGATTTTTAGGTGTGATCGCGGTAGCAGATGCGATCAAGGAAGACTCTTCAGAGGGAATAAAGATGCTCAAGGATCTGGGATACAAAGTAGTAATGCTGACGGGCGATAACGGGCGCACGGCAAAGGCAATAGGAAAGATCGCGGGAGTTGATGAAGTCGTATCTGACGTGCTTCCTGACGGCAAAGAAAAAGTTATAAGAAAACTTCAGGAATACGGCAAGACGGTGATGGTAGGTGACGGTATAAATGATGCTCCCGCATTAACGAGAGCGGACATCGGAATCGCCATCGGAGCAGGAACAGACGTCGCAATAGAAAGCGCGGATATCGTTCTCGTGAATAACTCGATCAAGGATGTCGCGGCAGCAGTAAGACTTAGCAGAAAAACGCTTAGGAATATCCATGAAAACCTGTTCTGGGCATTTTTCTATAACATCATCTGCATACCTTTGGCTGCGGGTGCATTCGTGTGGGAGATGAATCCGATGATAGGCGC
>JAGCGK010000157.1 GCA_017649645.1 Clostridiales bacterium
TCCAGCGTCAAGAGCGTAACAGTCGGCATCAACGTAAACGAGCGTTTTGAAGCCAGCAGCCTCGGTCTCATCTCAATAAATAACGAGCCGTTTAAAAAGTCGAATATCGTAAGTAACTTCGCTGATGCTCTTAAGTCAAAAAACAAGCTTCATGAAGGAACCGAATGGGACGGTGATATGCGTTATCATCCGGTCAATGAGGAAGGAACCAGCATCAATGATATAGCTAATCATCTATATGATGTCTATACCAAATCATCCGTTCAGGGCGTGATGATGAGAAATGCATCAACAACCGCTGCAGTTCCTGAAGGTGACGGAGTCGAGAGCACCACGTTCTATCTTGATAAGCTCGTAAATAAGATGCTCGATACACTTGTTAAAAAGCTCAGAGATACACTTTCTAAATACATCAATGTAGCTGTCGTCAATATCTCGAAGCTTATCCCGGAGTTTGTTTACTATATTAGATTCGCGGAATTCATCGAAGAGAACCTCAAAAAGAATATGCCTTTCTGTGAGCCACAGATAATCTCTTCAGAAGATCTTGAAAAGGGGATCACCATGAAGGCCAGAGGTCTTTATAATCTTAAGCTCGCGATCTCTTCAAATCACAGCGAAGAGATAGTTTATAACGATCTTGATTTTGATACTGATCACACAGTCTATATCCTTACGGGTGCCAACCGAGGCGGTAAGACTACGATCACACAGGCAGTTGGACTTTTATTCGTCCTTGCTCAGGGAGGCATCTATGTTCCTGCAACGAGC
This sequence comes from Clostridiales bacterium, assembly GCA_017649645.1. Taxonomy (GTDB): domain Bacteria; phylum Bacillota; class Clostridia; order Saccharofermentanales; family Saccharofermentanaceae; genus Saccharofermentans. The sequence goes on from JAGCGK010000157.1 coordinate 772, forward strand.
TTTGAGTATAAGCCTGTTGATTCAATATTCACTCACTTCCCGGCTGATGAGGATAAGACCATGGATCTCGGAAGACTTGGTGAAGAGTGCGTAAGATTTAAAGAGCTTTATACTGAAGCTACATCGGAAAGCCTGATGCTCCTTAACGAGACTTTCTCGACGACTTCCTTTGAAGAGGGTTACTATATTGCCTGCGATTCGGTAAAGGCGATCTTAAATAAGGGCATAAGGACGATCTACAATACTCATATGCATAAACTGGCATATGATGCCGACAAGTTAAGCAGTGAAGGTGATTATAAGGTCAAGGCTGCTTCGCTCATAGTTAAGAATGAAGGTGCCAACAGATCGTTCAAGGTCGAGGTTGCTCCTCCTGAAGGAATGAGCTTTGCGAAGGATATCGCGGAGAAGTACGGTGTAACTTACGATATGCTCGTAAATTGATTTTATTATATAATTATTCTATACTTAGCCACGTATAGTTAGCGGATGGAGGAATACCGATTAGATGAAGTTGATAATCCAGATACCTTGTCTTAACGAGGAACAGACCCTTAAGGAAACTTGGGATGACCTTCCTAGACATATTGACGGTATCGATGAGATCGAATATCTGATCATTAACGACGGAAGTACCGACAATACGGTACAGAAAGCCAAGGAATTGGGCTTTAATTACGTCGTTAACTTTAAGCACAACAAAGGTCTTGCCAAAGGATTCATGGCAGGTCTTGATGCTTGTCTTCATCTGGGCGCTGATATCATTGTAAATACGGATGCGGATAACCAGTATTGCGGTGCTGATATCGAGACTATCGTCCGTCCTATCATCGATGGTAAGGCCGATATCGTAATAGGTGAGCGCCCTATCGATAAGACAGCGCATTTTTCCTGGACAAAGAAGAAATTCCAGCATCTCGGAAGCTGGGTCGTAAGGGTAGCTAGTAACACCAAGATCCCTGATGCTCCGTCAGGATTCAGAGCTTATTCCAGAGAAGCAGCTTTAAGACTCAACGTAGTTAACGACTATACATATACTCTCGAGACCATTATTCAGGCCGGAAGAGAAAAGATGACAATGACATCCGTTCCGATCAGAACGAATAAGGAGACAAGACCTTCAAGACTTTTCACCAGTATGTGGAAATACATGAAGAGATCTGCTTCCGTTATATCGAGATCTTTTATCATGTATAAGCCGATGAAGTTCTTCTCGACAGTCGGTATCTTAAGCAGTCTCATAGGTTTCGGAATAGGTGTCTATTACCTCGTTATCTCGGGATTCGGAAGACACGGCGGTCATGTCCAGATGTTGATCCTTGTCGCTATCTTGATCCTTATGGGTGTTGTAAGTTTTCTTATCGGACTTTTGGGTGATGCGATAGCTGCAAACAGGAAGCTTTTGGAGGATATCCAGTACAGGGTAAGGATCCTTGAGGCTAAGGAAAACCAAGAGAAGAATGAGGAGTTTAAGCTCTGAGACTTGATTCTTTTTCGAGAAGGAACATAATGGAGATATAGGAAAAATAGGAGGAAGCATAGATGATCATTAATTTTGATGAAATGCCTGAGATGGCTAACAAAGAGTTCAAAGGCGGAAAACTGACTTTTTACAACAAGGTCGAGTACGACGGAGTAAACAAGATCATGATGGGAAGGCTCGAGCCGGGTGCATCCATCGGTCTTCATACTCACTACTCTGAAAGTGAAGTTATCTATATTCTTGAAGGAGAGGGAACGATCCTTTTTGATGATGAGAGCTATCCGCTTAGACCCGGACTTGTTCACTATTGTCCGAAGGGTCATGACCATAGTCTCATTAACACCGGAGAAGAGATGCTGCGCTTCTTCAGCGTTATCGCAACACAGTAAATAGTTATTTTATATATTAAATGACATATCGAGTCCGAAATTATTGTGAAATATATTTCGGACTCTTTTGTTGCGTTGTTTTTTCGATAATGTATAATTTACACAATTTAACGTATGTTTATGCAAAAGCATGAATATCAGGAGGTTCACGTATGGGCAAGGACAGCAAGAAGGTTAAACCTTCTGACCGCAAGGATACAAGCTTTGGCGGTCGTGTTAAGGCAATCCTTAACAAGATTTTTATTGACGGACTTTCCGGTATGGCTACAGGTCTTTTCTGTACACTTATTATCGGAACGATAATCGTACAGATCGGTTCGTATATCCACAATGATCTCGGAACTTATATCACTTTGATCGGTAAGATGGCACAGGCTTTGATGGGTGCTGGAATCGGTATCGGAGTAGCTGTGAAATTCGGTGAGAAACCACTGGTTGTCTTATCATCTGCAGTATGCGGTATGATCGGCGCGAATGCTAAGCTCTTTGATGCAGCTGCTTCTCTTCTTTTGGAAGGTAAAGCAGGTCTTTCTATCCCGGGTGAGCCTTTGGGTGCATTTATAGCAGCTATCATCGGAATCGCCATCGGACATCTCGTCTGCGGAAGAACAAAGGTAGATATCATCGTTACACCGTTTTGCACGATCATCCCGGGTGCTGCCGTAGGTATCTTTGTAGGCCCTTATGTATCAACCTTCATGGGCTGGCTCGGATCTCTCGTTAATGCAGGTACTGAGCAGGCACCTCTTCTCATGGGTATCATCGTAAGTGTTCTCATGGGAATATTCCTTACACTCCCGATCTCTTCTGCGGCTATCGGTGTTGTTTTGCAACTCGGCGGAATCGCAGCAGGTGCAGCTACAGTCGGTTGCTGCTGCCAGATGATCGGCTTCGCAGTAATCTCCTATCGTGAGAATAAGGTCAACGGACTTCTTGCTCAGGGTCTCGGAACTTCAATGCTCCAGATGCCTAACATCATAAGAAACCCTAGAGTATGGATCCCGTCCATCGTAGCTTCTGCTATCCTCGGACCTGTTTCCACAATGCTCCTTAAGATGGAGAGCACACCTGTTGGTTCAGGAATGGGTACATCAGGTCTCGTTGGCCCTCTTCAGACATTCGCAACAATGAATGCTGATCATGCTGCATGGATCGTTTTGGTTGAGATCATCGTTATGTATTTCATCCTTCCGGCAGCTATCTGTCTCGGTCTTTCCGAATTGATGAGAAAGCTCGGATGGATCAAGCAGGGCGATCTTAAGCTTGATGTCTGATACAGATTGAAAGATAATGATAAACCCCGTCGCACGCACGTGAGGCGGGGTTTTTCGTATATGAGTGTTATAAGGGTAAGGCCTGTATTATGTTGCCTTCGCGAAAAGAAGTGATGCGTTATGACCGCCGAATCCCAGTGAGTTACTGAGTGCGTAATTAACGACTCTGTTTCTTCCTTTTCCGATGGTATAGTCAAGATCGAGTTCTTCTTCTGTGCACTCAGTGTTACGCGTAACGTGAACATAATCGTCCAATACCGACTTAACACAGACGATAGCTTCGATAGCTCCTGCACCGCCGAGAAGGTGACCTGTCATCGATTTTGTGGAGTTGATGGATACGGCGGAAGCGGCGGAACCGAGGGCATATTTGATCGCACGGGTTTCGTACAGATCGTTAAGATGAGTTGATGTTCCATGAGCGTTTATATAACTGATATCTGAAGGAAGAATACCCGCCTGATTAATAGCGATCTTCATAGCAGTTCCGGCTCCGCTTCCGTCCGGTGAGGGTGACGTAATATGGTAGGCATCATTAGTGACGCCGTAGCCGACCAGTTCGGCCAGGATATTGGCGCCGCGATTTACTGCGTGTTCGTAGTTTTCGAGGATAAGGACACCTGCACCTTCACCCATTACGAATCCGTCACGATCCTTGTCGAACGGACGCGATGCCTTTTGAGGATCGCTGTTAGACGTTAGGGCAGTGAGGGCCGCAAAGCCTGAGATACCTGTTGCGGTAATTGCAGCTTCCGTTCCTCCTGCTACGATCACATCTGCTTCATTTAATCTTATTGAGTTATATGCTTCACCTATGCAGTGTGTTCCCGTTGCACAAGCTGTGCTTATATCCATGTTCTTTCCTTTGAGACCGAACTGGATCGAGATATTTGCTGAAGCCATATTTGGTATACCGAGAGGGATGTAAAGCGGATCGATCTTCTGTCCTTGAAGATACTTCTTTATTTCCTTCTCATGTTCCTGCATCGAACCAATGCCGCAGCCGACTATTACACCGATACGATAAGGATCTTCTTTTTCCATATCGATACCAGCGTGATTTAACGCCTCTCTTGTTGCGGCTACGGCATACTGGGAGAATAATCCCATTCTCTTGGAGGATTTAAAATCCATATAATCACGCGGATCGAAGCCTTTGACTTCGCCTGCAAGTTTTATTTTTGATTCTGACACATCGATTTTGGTGATGGGACCAATTCCATTTTCTCCGTTTTTCAGTGCGTTCCAAAATGAATCAACGTTGTTTCCGAGAGGAGTTACAGCTCCCATTCCGGTAATAACCACTCTTCTGGTTTCCATATTGATCCTCCGATCATGAGATTTATTCTTCAATTAGAAAGTGTAAGTTTATTTATCATAGGCTTGAACGGTCAAATATCGATCTTTGTTTGAATTTGATGGGATTCGTATATTTGTGCAAATTAGGATAAAAACTAAAAAATGCGCAAATTTGAGCAGAAAAAATGTGTTATTATACTTGCTAGTGAAAACACGGAGGAAGATTTATGGCTTTGCTTACCAAGGGCGCAATAATGACTGCTTTTGAGGAGATGTTAACGGAGATGCCTTTCGATAAGATAACGGTATCTTCACTTGTAAAGCGAAGCGGTATCAGTCCTAACACTTTCTATTATCATTATCAGGACAAGTATTCACTTTTAAATGAATGGTTCGGAATGAGACTTAGAATGATCAGAAGTGACGTTGATGAATATACCGATTGGCAGAACAAAGTCAGAGTCTTCTTCTATATGTGCCGTGATAACCCGAAGATCATCCACCACATAATTGATTCGCTTTCACGTGAACAGCTGGAACACTACATTTTCGGTATAACGGATGTGGTCTTCTTAAGTTACGTAAAAAGCAAGACGACCTGCAAGAAGATCACCGACAAGAAGAAAAAGGAGATCGCCAGATTTTTCTCTTATGCTTTCATAGGTTTCTTCCTTGAGTTCATGTGGAATGACATGAAAGATGACATTGAAGAAAGAGTTGACAGCTTGAGCATGATCTACGACGGTGTTATCGAAGTCGCTACGAGATAATCTTAGGCTACGGATGGCTGCTTTCTTACGTTGTGGATATACGAATAAACTGAAGCGCCGATGATGATAAGATATCCGATGAAACTGTAGATATCAGGCTTCTGGCCGAGGAAGATAAATCCCAGGATCGCAGCAAATATAACTGATGAATAATCGTAGATGGAGATCTCTTTGGCAGGGCATCTTGCATATGCTGATGTGATGAAGATCTGTCCGGAGCATGCGCAGGTACCTGCAAGGAGAAGGCATAAAAGCTGTTTAAGAGTAATAGGTTCGTAAGTAAAGATAACGAACGGGATCAGAACTACACAACTGAATATTGAGAAGAATGCAACGATGACTTCACTTCTTTCACCGTGAAGACTTAGTTTTCGCATAAAGGTATAAGCGATACCCGCAACAAGACCTCCTGCAAGACCGATAAGTGCAGGGAACAGGTGATCGGGGTTACTTAAGCCTGTCGGCTTAACAACAAAAAGCGCACCGATAAAAGCTACGATGATGCATATCCACTGACGGCGGTTCGCTACTTCCTTGAGGATAAAGATCGACGCGAGGATCGCGAAGAACGGTGACAGCTTATTTAAGATCTGGGCATCGGCCAGATTGATGTGACTTATCGCATAGAAGTTAAAAAGGATACCGAGAGTTCCGAAGGAAGCACGGAGCAAAAGATACTTAAGACTTCCTTTTTTCACTTTGAACTTATCCTTGGATCTTATAAGAAGACCAAGCGACAAGATGATCGCCACGCAGTTTCTGAAAAAAGCTTTCTGGAAAACGGGCATCTCTCCTGACATATTTACGAACAGAGCCATACATGCAAAAGAGAAGGCTGAGATGATAATGAATATGATTCCCATCGTTTTGGGATTGATCTTCTTTTTTTCTGACATACACCGTACCCGTTATGTTTGTTACGATTAAAATATATTATCTATTGATATAATGCGCAATTGCATTACAAATGGTTATTTTGACGAAAAACAACTTTTTCGAGATGTGCTAGAATAGTGACTAGAACTGAAAAAGAGGAAGTTTTATGGGTTTTTATTATGACAGTGATCCTACGACCGAGTCGAACAGAAGGATCATCACATACAGACAATACGGGATCAATTTTGAATTCGTAACGGACACTGACGTATTCAGCAAAAGTCAGGTGGATTTCGGAACGGATCTTATGATCTCGTCTGCGATAAGAGATCTGAAGGAACGAGACGCGAAGGTCTGGTCGATCCTTGATCTGGGTTGCGGTTACGGCGTTGTCGGGATCGTTATGAAGAAAGTCTTCAAGGGCGCGGAAGTTACCTGCGTTGATAAGAATAAAAGAGCAGTGGGTCTTGCCAAGGAAAACGGCAAGAACAACGGCGTTCCTCTTAAGGCATGTCTTGAAAGTGACTGCTTAAGTGCGATCGGCGATGACGAGAAATTCGATCTTATCCTTACGAATCCTCCGGTAAGAGCAGGTAAGGATACGGTATTTTCTTTTTACGAGCAGTCCTATGAGCATCTCAACGAGGGCGGTTCCATCTATGTAGTCCTTCAGCGTAAGCAGGGTGCTCCTTCCACTGAGAAAAAACTTACTGAATTATTCGGAAACTGTGAGACTTGCGATATCAAGGCAGGCTACAGAGTTATGAGGTCGATCAAATGACATTACCGTATTCCTTTCTTGATTCACTTGCAATGTTCTTCATCTATGCCTTCATAGGCTGGGTGATCGAAGTTATCTACTACGGACTTACGGAAGGCAAATTCATAAACAGAGGATTTTTGAACGGACCTTTGTGTCCTGTCTACGGAGTCGGATTTTACTTCGTAATCCTCGCGCTCATGCCTCTTCAGGATAATTTCCCTCTGCTGTTCTTCGGCTCCATGGCAATAACGACAGTTGTTGAATTTATCGCAGGTTTTATCCTTTACAAGATATTCAAACTCAGATGGTGGGACTACTCCAATTACAAGTTCAACATCATGGGCTTCATCTGCGTACAGTTCTCCATTTACTGGGGTATCGCCTGTACGCTCGGAATGAAGGTACTTCATCCTGCGGTCCTTTTCATTCTCGAAAAAACTCCGTTCGTCCTCAAGGTCATTATCGTCAGTGCTTTCGCAGCGCTTCTTATAGCAGATCTTATTACTACGGTAATTACGATCATCGGCTTCAAGAAAAAACTCCTCCTGCTTTCCGATGTTTCAAAAGAGATCAGAAATGTTTCCGATAAGATCGGAGGCCACATCTATGACGGCGTTGAGACTGTCGTAAATAAAACTGCTCCTGCTGTTGAAGGTTATAACACCTACAAGGAACTGTATGCTGCTAACAGAAAAGAAGAAAAAGCTCTTATCATGAAGCACAGACAGGAAGAAAAAGCTCTCATCGAGAGTCTCTTCAAATTGGAAAAGCCTGATATCAAGATATCCAGAAAGGAGATCAATGAGAAATTTCAGCAGATGTCTCACGGTCTCAAGAAAACAGAGAGAAGACTTGTTGCAAGACTTGCAGCAGGTAAGAACGATGCCTACAGGATGGTCATCAATGTTTTGAAGAAAGATGAGGAAGACGAGTTATGAAGATATTTGTAGCATCAGACATCCACGGTGATATCAAAAAGTGTGAAGATGTTATAGCCAAGTTTTATGAAGAAAAGGCAGATAAGCTCTTATTACTCGGAGACATCCTTTATCACGGTCCTAGAAATGACCTTCCTTCTGATTACGAGCCGAAGAAGGTAATTGCAGCTCTTAATCAGATCAAGGAAAAGATCCTGGCTGTTCGCGGAAATTGTGATACCGAAGTTGACCAGATGGTCCTCGAGTTTCCGATAATGGCCGAATATATGTATATCGTATCAGGTGATACTCCGATCTTTGTTACCCACGGACATCACCATTCATTTGATAATCTTCCGTACCTTGCTAATGGCAGCGTATTTATCTGCGGTCACACACATGTGGCACAGGATACTGTCATCGACGGGATCCGCTGCATGAATCCGGGTTCTCCGTCGATCCCCAAAGGCGGAACTGACCCTTCATACATTATTATTGAAGATGGTTTACTTACATTAAAAAAATTATATAATTAATGAAAAAAACGGAGACCTGAGATGCTCGGCAGAGAAATGAAATCCAACAGCCTTATCTCAAAGATAATGTTCATCATCTTTGTTGAACTTTATTCTCTCTTGGCTTCTTTTATAGGTATTCCGCTTCTTTCTTCGCACGTAGCGTCATGGATCTGGATATCTCTTCTGTCGGTCTATCTCATCGGAGGGCATTTCCTGGCTTGCTATGTTCTCAGAAGAGAAAGTCCGTTCCTGTGGCTTTATGGCATCCCGGTAAACATAGTGTTTATCTGCATGCTTTCCAATATCGACGATCCGTTCTTTGTCAGATCCCTGGCTCTTTACGGAATCGTATCAAAGTTTAATGTCGATCAGGACAAACTTATTACTTTTATCCCTTATTATCTGGATGCTCTTATCTATGCTGTCCTTATTGCGGCAGGCAGGATCATGTTTGCTACGCCGACTTATTACATCGCCAAGAGCAACAGATTAAGCTACGAAGAGACCTGATTTGAAAAATAAAATAATCGATGTATAATCTATCAGAGTAAATTTCGGAGGAATCAATATGTCAGCTTGTGATTCATGCCCATCAAAGGCGTCATGCACTTCCCAGAGCTCATGCCCATCAGCTAACGGCGACAGCCAGAGCCAGGCACCACAGAGCCTTTTGGAAGAGATCAATAAGTTTTCTTCAGTTAAGAAAGTAATCGGCGTTTGCAGCGGTAAAGGCGGCGTCGGAAAATCATTAGTAACATCTATCCTTGCATCAAGACTTGCAAGAGACGGCTATAACGTAGGTATCCTCGATGCGGATATCACAGGACCTTCCATCCCTAAGGCATTCGGCCTCAAGGGTTCATTGAAGGGCGATGAGAACAAGAACATCATTCCTGCTGTAACACATTCCGGCATCAAGGCAGTAAGTGTCAATCTTCTTCTCGAAAACGATGACGCACCGGTACTTTGGAGAGGTCCTGTAATCGCAGGTCTCGTAAAGCAGTTCTGGACAGACGTAAACTGGGGAACACTCGATGTTCTTCTTATCGATATGCCTCCGGGCACAGGTGACGTTCCACTCACAGTTTTCCAGTCTATTCCTGTTGACGGAATCGTTCTCGTATCCACACCACAAGACCTCGTATCCATGATCGTTAACAAGGCCAGAAACATGGCATTGATGATGCAGGTAAAGGTCCTTGGTTTTGTCGAAAACATGAGCTATGTTAAGTGCGGCAAGTGCGGTGAAGAGATCAAGCTCTTCGGTGACAACGAAAACGTTAAGAAGGCAGCAGAAGAGATGGGCGTTTCGCTCCTTGATAAGCTTCCTTTGGATCCGGACATCACAAAGCTCGTTGACGCAGGCGAGATCGAGAAGATCCCACAGGGCAACCTCGACGGAACTGTTAAGCTTGTTGAGAGCATGCTTGAAGGCTGATGAATTCAATCAAATACAGAGTAAAAACAATAACTGCCGTTATTTTCGCTATCCTTTTGGTAGCGATGACGGCAGTTTCTTGTAAGAAAGATTCTGACTCCTCTTACAAGAAGTATATAGGGGAGATATCTTATGATGCCTCGATCTATGCCATGAGCATGGAAAAGATCGAAGACGAAGAGGAACCGGGCATCGTTTACCGTGAGGTAAATGATTTTAACAATGTTATAAATACCGCAGATAAGCCTGTTTTGCTGTATTTTTACTCTTCTAACTCCATCGACTCCGCAGGTGTCACGGCAGGTGTTGAAGACATCGCCCAAAAGCTTGACGGCAAGCTTTTGGTCATCGGAATAGACATCATGCAGCACAGAGATATCGTAACACGCTATAACATTATGGCTGTTCCTGATTTTGCCATCGTGGATCATGCCGCATTAAAATCCGGCTTTAATGCCATAAACTATGATTACTGGACAACCACTGATGTGTATAATTGGATTATCGAACAAGGAATAAGCTAAGGAGACAACTTATGGAATACGCATACATCACTACGATCGGACAGGACAGTCATGCTTTTGATCTAAATGTAAAATGCGAGGATATCATGCTTGCGGGAGTAAAGATCCCACATGATCATCCGTATCTGGCCAATAGCGACGGTGATGTAGTTCTTCATGCGATCACAAACGCGATCTCCGGATTTACTTGTATCAACATACTTGGCGGTATTGCAGATAAGATGTGCCTTGAGGACGGCATTAAGGACAGCCGTGAATATCTTAAGGTAGCATTAGACGATCTTAAGAAGATCGAAGGAACATCCATCGTTCACGTATCACTTACCATAGAATGTAAAAGACCCAAGCTGATGCCTCATATGGAGGCTATGCGCTTGAGTCTTAGTACTCTTTTAAATATTCCGACTTCACACATCGGCATTACTGCCACAACAGGTGAAGGCCTTACCTCATTTGGAAGAGGAGAGGGAATGCAGGTCTTTGCACTCCTTACGTTGCGCTCTCCGCTGCTTGACGCTTGAGGAGCATCTCAGCATAATCAATATCTTCCTTAGTAGTGATCTTGATATTAGCATAAGATCCTTCTACCAAATGAACCTTAAGATGAATTGCTTCAGCAAGTGATGTATCGTCAGTTGCTTCGATGTTGTGCTTGATTCCGTTTACATATGACTGAATAAGCTTATCGAATCTGAATACCTGTGGTGTCTGAACTTCCATGAGTTCGTCTCTGTCCGGAGTAGCAACAACTTCAGGAGAAACATTGCTCTTGAAAGGACTCTTAGCTGATGCTGAACCAGGTCTTCCGACAGCTGCTGGTCTTCCTGCGGGGTTAGCTCTTTCAGCTGTACCGGGTCTTGCAGCAGGTCTTCCTGCCGGTACCGGTCTTTCATTACTTCTGCCCTGTCTTTCAGCAGCAGTAGCTGGTCTAGTCGGTCTTGCAGCTGGTCTTACTGCGTCCGCCGGTCTTGTTACCGGAGGTCTTGCAGCAGGTCTTACAGCTGAAGCAGGTCTTGTAACCGGAGGTCTTGCAGCAGGACGTGTTGAAGGACGATCGTCATCAACAGTGATCTTGCTTGTGTCGATCCTCTTGAATGGAGAATGTGGAACTTCCTCCTCAACAACAGGCTCTTCCTCGATTACCTCTGGCTCTTCATCATCATCAACAGTAATCTCGTTGATATCGATCCTCTTAAACGGAGAATCAGGTCTAACATAAGGAGTATTCTTTTTCTTTACCTTAGGAGTTTCTGCCTTCTTTTTCTTAGCAGCTGCTTCAGCAGCGGCATTTCTCTTCTGCTCTTCCTTAGCGATCTTACCCATAACGGCTCCGCCAAGTCTGTCAGCGAGTGAAGGAAGCTTGGAGATATAATCCATTCCGAGACCGAGAACAGGATTCTGTTTTGAAGAACTGTCTATCGGATTATCGGAGATGAATACTTTGTCCATTCTGTAACCGTCTTCGTCAACCTCTTGTCTAGGTGCTTCAAACGGAGATGGTGCTTTTTCTTCTTCTTTTGCAGCAAAGATCTTGCTCTGCTCGGAAGCCTTCTTGCTTTCCATAAGGGAAGTAAGAGAAGTGAATGTCGGTGTGCTAGGTGCAGCCGGCTCTCGGTCTTCGAATGCGGCACGAAGATAATTAGCAGGCTCCTCAGGCTCAGCATCAGCAGGTTCTTCAGGAACAACTTCTGGTCTTGCTGCCGCAGGTCTTCTGCCCGGCTTCTTAGGAGCTTCCTCGTTTACTGAAGGGATCTCATCAAAGATATCCTTCTTAGTCTGCTTGATAGTACTCTTAACAGGAACTGCAGCAGCACAGATATCGTACTTCATTGCTCCTTCAAGACATCTTTCCAAAGTAGGCTGATCTACGAGGCATCTTGCACCGTCGTGGATGAATACGATGTCATTGTCTCCCGGAGGGAAAGGAAGGTCAGCCAAAGCCTCGATGCCTCTCCATACGGATTCCATTCTACTCTTTCCGCCTGTTACAACCTGTGCAACGAATTCAAACTTGTTGTAACGGCACAAACCGTTGATTCTATAAACCAGTTCTTCACTTGTAACTACAACTGCACGAAGTGATACGCCTGAAGAAGCGAGGGTGTCTGAAAATTTCTGAAAAGCACCAAGCGTTCTCTCGATGACGGATACACCGTCGATCTCCATGATCTGCTTGTTTACATCTGATTCCATTCTGGTACTCAAACCAGCTGCCGGAATGATGACAAAGATTCTGTTAACGTTTATTTTTGGCCTTTTTGTAACTGCTGCCGGACTCATAAACATATTACCTTTCTTTACTTTCACGAGAACAATACATCGATTGCCTCTGATAGGTTGTCTGCATATATGCAGTCCACCGAAACGATTTTATCACAAACGGAGGTGGTTTTGTTAATATTTTTTAATACAAAGTTTTCTTTTTTTGACATATGGTATTTTTCTACCACATTTTTGCACGATGAAGGCAAGATTACGGTGCTGATTCCCGACTTTGATGCACAGGCTAATCTCTGCGGAAGCATGGAGATAGATCTGAGCTCTCCGGTAAGTCCTACCTCGCCGAATACCATCGTGTTTTTTCGGATAGGGATATTCCTGACGGAAGATACTATGGCGGCAAGTATTGCAAGATCTAAAGCAGGATCTGAAACTTTGAGGCCTCCTACGACATTTATGAAAGCATCAAACGAAGGGGTGTTGAGCTTAAGAAATTTATCCGCAACGGCAAGGAGCATGTTTGTCCTGTTTTTCTCGATACCGGTACACATTCTCTGAGCATTGGTATAACCGCTCGGAGTCATGAGTGCCTGGATCTCGATCGCTATCGCCTTGGTTCCTTCGATCGCAGCGGAGATAGAAGACCCCGGAACATCCATCGGGTGTCCTGAGATCAAAACGGACTGAAGGTCATCCACAGGAAGAAGTCCCTTTCCCGTCATCTCGAAAAAGGCCAGTTCTCCGCTCTTTCCAAAACGGTTCTTTATGGATCTTAAGATCCTATAAGCGCCAAGATCTTCTCCTTCGAAATAAAGAACAGTATCGACCATGTGTTCCAGTGTCTTAGGACCTGCGATGGTTCCGTCTTTGGTGATGTGGCCTACAAGGAAGATCGGTATGTTGTTTGTCTTGGCGATACGGACAAGACCTGCGGTAACTTCTCTTGCCTGTGAGACGCTTCCCGGTGTGCCCGTGATATTCTCGGAATAAAGTGTCTGGACCGAATCGATGATACAAAGCGAAGGACGTATCTTTTCAAGTTCTTCTGCTATGCGCTCAAAACAGGTAAGGGAACAGACCGTGATACCTTCTTTTTCTATGTCGAGTCTGTCTGCACGAAGAGCGATCTGATCAGCTGATTCTTCGCCGGAGATATAGAAGACTTCTCCTTTGTCTTTTGGAAAATGTCCTGCGATCTGAAGGAGCAAAGTAGACTTACCGATGCCCGGTTCTCCGCCTATGAGAGTTACGCCTCCTAGGGTGATTCCTCCCCCTAAAATATTATCTATCGAGGAGATCCCGGAAGAACTTCTGACATGTGTTTCCTTTTCTGCTTCGGATAATTTGACCGTTGATGATGTATTGGTCCATGAAAACTGGTTTGCCGAATGCACAGGAATAGTCTTGTTTGTTGTTTTCCCGGAACCGGTGACTTTGGTTGATTCGGTCATGGTGTTCCAAGCACCGCAGGACGGACATTTTCCTGACCAGCCTGTGGTCTCGAATCCGCAGTCACTGCAAAAGAATGATATGTTTTTCTTAGCCATAGATATTGCCTTTTTTTTGAATATTATATCATCAGAGTATGGCGATTAATCGTTCATATGCGGTATACTGAGAAAAATTGAGTTGACGGGTGTTTTATGGATAAATCCTGGTTGAAATATTATAGTGAGGGACTTGAGGACCGTCTTGAAAAATTCGACGGTTCTGCCTATGAACAGCTGAAAAAGACAGCAGAAGAATATCCTGATACCTGCGCACTGAGTTATTATGTCTATCATCTTACATATGCTGAGCTGATCGAGATCATCGATAAAACGGCAGATCTTCTTTCTCATGAAGGACTTAAGAAGGGTGACACAATACTTCTTGCGCTTCCGAATATCCCCGCTTTTATATTCTTCTTATACGCTGCAAATAAGCTCGGTATCATCTGTTCTTTGTCAAGTGACATAGTTCCGAAACAGCTTTTGCATCTGATGGCTCTTGAAGAAAAGAGTAAGTGCGTAATTACGACAGAAGAATTGGCACCTTCGCTTGGTGAGATAACGGTGAATACAGATGTGTCTTTGGCTATTATCTGCAGTTTAAAAGACATGATGAAGTATTACCCTTTATTCAAGACATGGTTATTTGCTAGGCGTGAGGGAAGATTCCGTTCAGCGCAATTCCAGAAACTCAAAAGTCTCAAGATAATGACTTGGAAGGAATTCTACGACAGGGATGTTGAAAAGAAGAATATCACGGAAAAAAGTACTTCATCCGACATCGCTTTTTATCTTAATGTCGGAAGTGCTTCGGGTGAGCATAAATCCGAGACATATACAAACAGTTCTGTTACTTCCGCCGTGTCGATTGTTAAGCTCGGATTAGGATATGAAGAACCTTTAAAGACGCATCTTAAGTCTGTTACAGGTATCCAAAACAGCTACAGTTCTGCGCTTTCCATAGCAATTCACAGTATGCTCTGTTCGGGTGTGGAAGTCGTTTTGATGCCTTTTGAATCACCGAGGATCTTTTCTTACACCATTTTTGAGAGCCTTCCGAACATTATCATCGGATATCCCGAAATGCTTATCTCCTTTATGGATTTTGTTAAGGCGAACGGAAGATATTCGAGAAAATCATTTTCTTTTATCCAACGTGTTATATCTGTTGGTGCGGCTTTCCCGACTTTGCCGAAGAAACGATTTGATGATTTTCTTTCACAGCATGGATGCAGGGCCAGAGTTCAGGTCGGATATGGTCTTACGGAGTGCCTTTCCGTATGTTCGCTTAATCCTTTATCCGAATCGCGTAATAATTCCCTGGGAATTCCGCTTCCGGGAATCATCATGAAGATCGTGGACTCCAAAAGCCTGACGGAGATGCCGATCGGACAAAAGGGCGAGATCTGCGTCTATTCACCGACTTCTCTTAGTTCCGTACTGGAAGACAAAGAAGCTACCGACAGGGTCCTTCGAAAACACAGGGACGGCCGTTACTGGGTGCATACGGGTGATATAGGCCACATGGATGAAGACGGATTTTTCTATTTTGATTACACCGAGAAAAGGTGCGTCAAGATCGGAGGAAGGACTGTCTCGATGAAAGCGATAGAGGACGCCATAAAGGATGTATATGGTGTCGAAGAGGTATGCGCTGTCTTCTACAAAGATGAGTTGGAGACGGTCCACATCGTGGCTGTTGTTGTTCCTGTGGACAGGTTCCTTTTCGATAATGATAAGCTTACTGAGCTTAATGAGAAGATAAATATCGAGTGTTCTTTGATGCTGCCGGAATATATGAGACCTTCCGAGATCCAATACAGGGCTTCCTTCCCGAGAAGCGGCCTCGGAGATATCGATAGTAAGCAGATTGAACAGGATATTATCGAATCCAGATCATAAACTGCAACAAATTGATTTAGATTTTTTCACCATTTTTTCAAAATTCTGTGGTTAAATATATAACCGTGGAATAAATATTGTAGTAGATATTTAATCAAACTATTTAGGAATAAGGAGACCATTTTATGAAAAAGTTAGCTATCAGATTTGCAGCATTGATGGTAATCATGGCAATGATGACTTCATTAGTTGCTTGTTCCGGTGATTTCATGGACCGATTCGATTTCCTTAAGGAATCCCGCTCTGACCGCGATCGTGATGATGACGAAGATGACGATGACGAGGATGAGGACGAGACAGAGGAAACTGATGAGACCGAAGACACCGAGCCTTCGGAGACAGAAGAAACAGAGCCGAGTGAGACTGAGCCTACAGAAGAGCCTACACCGACTTCTGCTATGGGAGAACTTGTTTTCCCTTCCGAACCGTATTCATACGATGAGGTTCATCCATATCGTGAACCGGGTGACATAACAGGCGAAGCAGCTGTTGAAGAGCTTAATGCCATCGAGCATGATTATCTTGTTGAGGCATTTAACGGTTCTTATCTCGATATCACGATCTATTTCGATGATTACGAAGCAATGGGACTTTCTTTTGATGAGGTATCCTGGGGCGATGTAAGCTTCGATCCTTCTGAGGATTCTGCAACAGCCAAGAAGTATATCGACAGATTGGCTAAGATCGACTATGAGTCACTTCCTGACGGAGACAGGATCTTCTACGATAAGATCCTCTACGATATCGAAGAGAATTATTATATGAGCCAGTATACAGGCTTCTACTATCTCTCTCCTGTATTCAACAGCCTTACGAGCAGCCAGTGTAACATCCTCTTTATTCTTGATGTAGTAAGCTTCGAGACAAAAGAAGATGCTGAAAATTACATCGAGCTCATCAACGATACAGACAGATATTATGATGCACTTTGTGCTTTTGAAGAGCAGAGAGCTTCCATGGGATATGTTCTTTCTGAAGATTCCTATGAGGCTATCGCACTTACATTTGATTCGCTCGTTGCACAGAAGGATGACTGCTTCCTTTACGAATCATTCGAGACAAGACTTGATGCCATCGAAGGACTTTCTGACGATGACAGACAGGCTCTTATCGAAGCTCATGAAACAGCAATGAAGGATGTATTCTTCCCTGAGTTCCAGGAGTGTGCTGACCGTATCCGTGCACTTAAGGATGTTGCTTCCGATGAGACAGCTACTCTTGCTACATACGAGGGCGGTAAGGATTATTACGCTTCCATCGTAAGAAGCCAGACGAATTCCCAGCTTACACCTGAGCAGGCTATCGAGAAGTGTGAGAGTTACATGGTAGATGCCTTTAAAGGATATGTTCAGGGCGGATTCAAGTCGCACGATTACACAGCAGGTGATGTTCAGGAAAACCTCGATTTACTCTACGGAAAGATCTTTGAGTATTTCCCTGATATCCCTGAACATGAGTATGTATTCAAGCAGGTTCCGGAAGTTTTCGAAGACAGCTTCAGCCCTGCAGCTTACCTTGCTTACCACGTTGATAAATTTGATTCCAATCTTATCCTCATCAACACGGCAGCAGCAAGCGAAGACTTCGGTACCGTAGTTGCTCACGAGGCTTATCCGGGCCACATGTACCAGTCACTTTACACCAGATCCATCTGTGATCATCCGTATATGTACATCTTTGATTCCGTAGGTTACGCAGAAGGTTGGGCTGTATACGTAGAAGTTAATTCACCGACTTTCTTCGGAGCAACTCAGGAAGAACAGTATTCATTCCTTTGTGAAGACCTCCTTGATGTATTGCTCATGGCAAGGATCGACCTCGGTGTCAACTATGAAGGATGGACTGCAGATGATGCGGCAGAACACATCAACGGACTTCTCGGAATGAATCTTTTCAAGGGTGAAGACCTCCAGGATGTAGTTGATCTTGTAACTGAAGATCCGTGCTACGCAGTTAAGTATGGTCTCGGATATGTAGTTCTTACAGACACTCTTGACCAGATCCAGGCCCTTGATCCGACACTTTCTGTCAAGGAGATCCACAAGTTGTTCCTTGATTCTCAGCCTGCAACATTCGAGCAGATCTATGAGACAGCAAAGCGTCATCTTGAGAATTGATAACATCTGATTTTGGAGTCGGCTCGGCATTCGGGCCGGCTCTTTTTTTATGCTCGAAAACATTGTCCCAAGGCGCTTTTAAACTTCTTACGAAAAAACCAAAAAAAAGAATTGTATAAAATTTCATTATGTTATAATGATTATGATTATAAATTCGGAGGAGTTTTTCATGGCCAAGATAACTCGTCTCGCGAGCACGCTTATTGCGAGATACTATCCTTCCCAATCATATACAGATGCGTTTTATATGGACGGCAGACTTTTCGGTAAAAGAGAGGTCAGAAATGCCGATATCACGATAGATAAAGAAGAGAAAGGATTCTTTTTCTCTGTCTTTTCCCACCCGACGATTCCCGGTTATGAACCGGGTATGATCCCGCCATACGAGCCACAGCTCCGCGGAATCTGTAACGAAGTAAAGTTCGGAAGAAAACCTATCGATGCCATGATCTCAGGTTTCCTTACTACTGCCGTAGATATTACGGGCAAGATGAAGCTGCAGGATCAGGATAGCAGAGCTCCGTATTTTTCGGGAATCATCGTACATGATGCAGAAGCCTTTGCCGTTACAATCGGTACGGGTCTTGCATTCATCTATAGAAATGACACATTGTATCCTCTTACCGATGCCGGCATTCCGATGGAACCTATCGATGCTTTCGGCAACCGCGTAGGGGATTTTTATAATTACGTTTCATCCAAGACAGCCAATGCTCTTTGGTCCAACATCACGACATTGTCAGTTGATGACTGTATCATCCTCTGCAACAAGGCAGTCTATGATGCACTCGGACAAAGAGAACTTTTGAGGATCCTCGATGAGGCAGACGATCAGTGTGATGCAGCAGGTACTGTGATCACTCAGGCAGCTGCCAACATGCCGAACGTTCCTATGCAGTTCTCCATCTCTTTCGTTGAGAGCATTACAGCTGACGAGAAGAGAGGTCTTTTCGGATTCAGGAAGAAGAACAAGGAAGAAGACACTTCCAACATGAGCATCAAGTCCACATTTGAGGGTGGTATCATCGGTGCTGCCGCAGAGGCTATCGCGAGTGCAGGATTTGTATCGGGTCTTGACGAAGCAGCTGCTTCTACGGCTGCTGCTGAGGCTGCAGGTGATGCAGCGGAAGCTGTTTCATTTGGTGATTCCGAGATGCCTAAGACAGCAGTTATCCCTGAATTGGATTCTATCAACTTCTCGAACTTTGTTGTTCCTGAAGAACCTGAAGTACCGAAGGAAGAAGCTAAGAAAGTCGAGTTCCTCGATAAGTCTGTCGATGAACCTCAGATCGAAGAAGTATCTGCCGACGAGATGATGAAGTCCCTGTTCGGTCAGATGAACGTTTCCAAGCAGGAAGGACTCGATATACAGAAGCAGGCTGAGGAAGAAGCTAAGAAGGCTCAGGAAGAAAAGCCTGTAGTCGAGGAGAAAGCAGAGGAGTCAATGGGTAAGATCCAGGAGGGTACAACGATCACTCCTGCAAGTCCTGATATCCCTTCAGATTCTCCATTCGTATCCGGATTCAATCCGTTTACTGCTGCTCCTGAAGTCAAGGAAGAGGAGATGGAGACAGTCGCTGAGACTCCATACAACATCGAATCGAATGACGAGATGATGGATACAAAGACTGTAAGTTCTTTCGAGTCCCTTTTCGCTAATCAGGTACAGAAAGAATCAGGTATCGCAAGCGACGGTATCATCGCTGCAGCCCTTAAAGAACTTAAGGAAGAAGTCGATGCCGATAAGGAAAAAGAAGAGGCCGCTAAGGCTAATGAGGAAGTTATCGTTGAGGAGCCTAAGGAAGAACCTAAGGCTGCTTCAATGCCTGTAACGGTCAACAACGATGAGATAGTTTTCTCTTCAGGCGAGAAGGTCGAGAGCTTCACTGAAGAGAAGGAAGATAAGCCTTTTGATCCATATGATGCGGGAAGTTCCGAGAGTTTTGAGAAGACTCAGCCTCCTGTTTATGCATCAGCGGATTTTGGCGGATTTGACCTTGATACAACAGATAATGTGACCGGAGGTGATTCTGCTGTGAGTGAAAATGAGAAGCCTGTAAATGAACCATCATTTGAATGGAAAGAAGAAGGTCTGCCGAATCAGCCTTTGGTAGAGGATGTTCCGCAGCCTGAGTTCCAGATACAGCCTCAGGATACTATCAATCCGGTCGAGAACGTAAGCTTCCCGTTGTCATCACAGGAAGAGAAACCTGCACCTGTTCCGGTTGAAGAGTCAACTCCTGTTCCGAACGGTGAGTTCGTTATCCCGTTCGAGAACGCTGTTTATGCAGAACCTGAAGCAGTCGATAATGCACAGAATGATATCCCTGACATGCCTGTATACGGAAGTCAGTCCTATGATTCACCTGCATTTGCGGTAAATACAGAACAACCTACGGGAGAAGATCCTCTTGCAGCATATGAAGTCGGTTCTTACGAAGAGAACGAGGAGATGGCTCCTGAACAGGCTCCGTATCAGTCATACGGCAGCGAATCCTTCGAGCCTGAACAGGCAGAGGTTTATCCGCAGAGTTATGAGGAACCTGTCCCTGGATATGGCGAGCAGGACTTCGCTATTCCTCAGCAGTATGATGAACAGCCTTATGAACAGCCACAGGCATATGATCCGTACGGCGGACAGTATGCTCAGGAGCCTGAGCCGCAGACATATGAGAACGGCGCTTACACAGAGCCTGCTAACTACGATTATGAGGCAGCAGCCGCAACCAGTGCTGCAGCCGCAGCAGCTGCACAGGCAGAGGCATCTGAGAAGATGGCTGAAGGCGATGAGTGGATCAACAGTATCCTCGGAATCGATAACTATGACGTAACTGCTCAGGCACCTGTTGATGAAGTTGCACCTACTAGACCTGGCGCACAGAGCCGTCCTAGACCTCAGCAGAGGACATCAGGCGGAAACGGTGCAGGCGGACAGAGAAGACCGGGTCAGCCGGGTGCTCGTCCTCAGGGTCAAAGAGGCGGCAACGGCGGCGGAAGAAACGGCGGTAACAAGCCATTCCGTCTCAGCCGTAACGGTGCTATCTTCCTTGCATTTGTTGCAGTTCTTTTGATCGGTCTTATCATAATCTTCTCACTGATCATCAAGTCATGCTCCAGTGACAAGAAGAAGCCTTCCGAGACTTCTGCTACTAAGGAAAGCAGCGAGATCGTTGAGACAACACCGGCACCGGTACCGACAGTCGATCCTAAGGCTCCTATCGGTGTATTCGTATTCTCCGATCATACAGGTTACAGAACATGGTGGGATCTCTTTACTAAGGTCTATAACATCGAGATCGAGAACGGTGATTCAAGGATCGATATCATCAGAGAGTATAACGGAGCTGAGCCTGGATACATGCCTACATCCGGCACGATGATCCTCCTGCCTCCGATCGATATCATCAACGGTTCCGTTCCTGTAGGCGATCAGGCCGCAGGAGAAGGCGCTACGACCGACACTACCGAGTCGACGGCTGAAGGTGAAGTTCAGGGCGAGGCTGCAGTAGACGACGGCAACTGATGAACATCTAATGATCAATAAAGGACGTCCTTAGGGGCGTCCTTTTTGTGTTTTCGAAAAAGTAAGTAAAAATCATTGTTCAATATATATATAAAAGAAAAGGCGAAAAACTCAATTTTCGTCTTTTAAGGTTGATGTTAAGTGTTCAAAAACGACGGTGAAGTGTGTACAATATCAGTTGTGCTTTATATATAGATCGACAATGACGTCGTTAAAAAGTGAGGACTTATGCATAAAAGACTGTACATTCCGGGACCTGTAGAAGTAAGACAGGATGTTTTGGATCAGATGGCTAAGCCTATGATCGGACACAGAACAAAAGATGCTTCCGCTTTGCAGCAGGGTATCTCAGAGAAGCTCCAGAAAGTTATGGGAACAAAGAATACTATCGTTCTTTCAACTTCATCAGGAAGCGGACTCATGGAAGGTGCAGTACGATGTTTTACTAAGAACAGATGCGCAGTATTCTCTATCGGTGCTTTCGGTAAGAGATGGTACAAGATGTGCCAGGCTAACGGAGTTCCTGCTGATATCTTCGAGTCAGAGCTCGGACAGCCTACAACTCCTGAGATGGTAGATGAGGTTCTCTCCACAGGAAAGTACGACTGCATCACTATCACACATAACGAGACTTCAACAGGCGTTCACAACCCTATCAAGGCTATCATGGACGTTGTTAAGGCTAAATATCCGGACGTTATCACATGCGTTGATACAGTTTCATCAATGGCAGGTGATTATATCCCAGTAGACGAACTCGGACTTGATGTCTGCATCACTTCAACACAGAAGTGCTTAGGACTTCCTCCGGGAATGGCTATCGCTTCAGTAAGCGACAGAGCAGTAGAGAAGGCAAAGACGATCGAGAACAGAGGACTTTACTTCGATTATGTCGAGCTCGTAAAGTTCGTTAAGGAAAAGCCTTTCCAGTATCCTTCAACTCCTTCTCTTTCTCATATGTACGCTCTCGACTATCAGCTCGATCGTATCCTCGAAGAGGGAATCGAGAACAGATACAAGAGACATTGTGAGATGGCAGAAGTAGTTCGTGACTGGGCAAGAAAGAACTGTGCTGTTTACTCCAATCCGGATCACCTCTCAGTAACAGTTACTTGTATCACAAACACAACGGGAATCCCGTTCTCAGAGCTTAACAAGGCTATGGGTGAGAAGGGTTACCTCATCAGTAACGGATACGGAGAGCTTAAGGACAAGACATTCAGGATCGCTCACATGGCCGATACGACAATGGATGAGATCAAGACACTTCTTAAGGATCTCGAAGAGACAATCGCAGAACTTCAAAGCAAGCAGTAAGCTTTTTCGAAAAGACGGAGGAATATCATGAAGATTTTGGTAACAGAGAGCATCGCTAAGGATGCCATTCAGTATTTGATCGACCAGGGTTTTGAGGTTGAGGAATACCTCGGCCATAAGCAGGAAGAGATAGAGGAGTACATCAAGGGATTTGATGCCTTGATCGTTCGTTCCGCTACTAAAGTCAACGAGGCTTTGCTTGCTAACGCTGACTGCCTCAAGGTAGTAGGCCGTGCAGGTAACGGTATCGACAATATCGACGTTAAAGCTTGTACAGCTAAGGGTGTTGTAGCAGTTAACACTCCTACGGCTAACATCATGGCAGCAGGTGAGCTCGCAGTAGCTCATGCATTTGCTATCTTCAGAAACATCTGTGCAGCTAACCACGGCGTACACACAGACGATTTCAGAAGAGGAAACTGGATCGGTAACGAACTCGAGGGTAAGACAGCTGGTATCATCGGTCTCGGCCGTATCGGTTCCATCGTAGCCAGAAAGCTCAAGGGAATCGGTATGACAGTTATCGCATACGATCCGCACATTCCACAGGAGAAGTTCGATTCCTGCGGCGTAAGGAAGTGCGCTGAGCTTGATGATCTTCTTAAGGAAGCAGATCTTATCACTATCCACACACCAAAGAACAAAGAGACATATAACATCATCGCTAAGGAACAGCTCGA
>JAGCGK010000158.1 GCA_017649645.1 Clostridiales bacterium
AGGCACTTCTTGCTACAGCTAAGAAGACAGGCGGACGTAACTCATACGGCCGTATCACTGTTCGTCACATCGGTGGCGGTAACAGAAGAAAGATCCGTATCATCGATTGGAAGAGAAATAAGGACAACATCCCTGCAAAGGTAGTTGCTATTGAGTACGATCCAAACCGTACAGCATTTATCGCTCTTTTGCAGTATGCAGACGGCGTTAAGTCTTACATCCTCTGCCCTGCAGAGACAAAGATCGGTCACGTTATCGTAAGTGGTCCTGATGCAGACATCATGCCTGGTAATGCACTTCCTATCGCTAACATCCCTGTTGGTACGATCATCCACTGCGTAGAGCTTAAGCCTGGTAAGGGTGCTCAGATGGTAAGAACAGCAGGTGCTTCCGCACAGCTCATGGCTAAGGAAGGCGACTATGCTCAGATCCGTCTCCCATCCGGTGAGGTTCGTATGGTATCCGTTAAGTGCCGTGCAACAATCGGTACGATCGGTAACGCAGAGCACGAGAACGTAAACATCGGTAAGGCAGGACGTAAGCGTCACCTCGGTGTTCGTCCTACAGTTCGAGGCGTTGTAATGAACCCTAACGATCACCCGCACGGTGGTGGTGAAGGTAAGTCACCTATCGGTCTTCCGGGCCCTGTTACACCTTGGGGTGTTCCAACACTTGGTAAGAAGACACGTAATAAGAAGAAGCAGTCCAACAAGTTTATTGTTAAGGGCAGAAAGTGATAAGGAGGTTGCGTAACAAATGAGTAGATCTACTAAGAAGGGCTATTTTGTTGAAGACGCCCTCATGAAGAGAATTAAGGCTATGAACGAAGCCAACGAGAAGAAGGTTATCAAGACTTGGTCTCGTTCTTCCACGATCTTCCCTGACTTTGTCGGACATACGATCGCAGTTTATGACGGACACAAGCATATCCCTGTTTATGTAACAGAGGAAATGGTTGGACACAAGCTCGGTGAGTTCGCACCTACACGTAAGTTCGGCGGACACGCAGGCGAGAAGTCTGCTAACGCCCGCTAAGCGTAGAAGGGAGTAAAATTGTGGAAAAGATAATTTTGACAAAAGAAAACATCGAGAAGAATCGCGATGAAATTCTTAAGGCTTATGCACAGCCTTCTAAGAAATTTGCTAGACTTCCGATCCCTACAAAGAAGCAGAAGAAGCTCCTCGGTATCGGAAAAGATCAGGGCAAGGCAACAGCTAAGTACATTCGTGTAACACCTAGAAAGATGAAGATCGTTGCTGATCTCATCAAGGGTAAGTCCATTGACGAGGCTTATGCAATCCTTATGTACACACCTAAGGCTGCATCCCCAATCCTTACAAAGGTACTCAAGTCTGCTGAAGCAAATGCAGTAAACAACAACGGTTTGAACCGTGATGACCTTTATGTTGCAGATGCTTTCGCAAATCCGGGTCCGATCATCAAGCGCTTCATGCCTAGAGCAAGAGGTTCAGCTAACAGAATCAACAAGAGAACAAGTCACGTTACTATCGTTCTCAAGGAAAGAGTATAAGGAGGGTTTCGTAGATGGGTCAGAAAGTTAATCCCCATGGTTTACGCGTAGGTGTCATCAAAGAATGGGACACACGTTGGTATGCCGATAAGAAAACATTCAGCGATTTCCTTGTTGAGGACAAGCAAATCCGTGAGTTTGTAAAAGCAGAACTTGATAAGATCATCAAGCTCGCAGGTAAGGGTTCCAAGAAGCCTTTCGACGACAGCAGAAAGAACATCGCAGGTGTTTCTTCCATCGAGATCGAGCGTAAGGGCACAGACAAGACAACAGTTATCTTGAACGTAGCTAAGCCGGGTCTTGTAATCGGGACAAAGGGTGCCGGAATCGAGGCACTTAAGGCTTCCCTTAAGAAGAAGTTCAAGAAGGATTTCTTCGTAGACGTTAAGGAAGTTAAGAATATCGATAGCAATGCAAATCTCGTAGCAGAGAACATCGCAGCTCAGCTCGAGAACCGTGTAAGTTTCCGTCGTGCTATGAAGAAGGCTATGTCTTCAGCAATGAAGCAGGGCATCCTCGGTATCAAGACAATGTGCTCCGGCCGTTTGGGCGGTGCCGAGATCGCAAGATCCGAGACATATCACGAAGGTACGATCCCTCTCCAGACACTCCGTGCTGACATCGACTATGGTTTTGCTGAGGCAAACACAACATACGGTCGTATCGGTGTAAAGGTTTGGATCTACAAGGGTGAGATTCTTCCTGCAAAGAAGAACGCAGAGACTAAAGAAGGAGGCGAGAACTGATGTTACTTCCTAAGAGAGTTAAGCACAGAAAGCAGCACCGTGGTCGTATGACCGGTAAAGCTTCTCGCGGTAATTTCGTTGCATACGGTGATTACGGTATCATGGCAACTGAGCCATGCTGGATCAAGTCCAATCAGATTGAGGCAGCACGTATCGCAATCAACAGATATGTAAAAAGAGGCGGTAAGGTCTGGATCAAGATCTTCCCTGATAAGCCGGTAACAAAGCACCCTGCTGAAGCTCGAATGGGTTCCGGTAAAGGTTCACCAGAGTTCTGGGTAGCAGTAGTTAAGCCGGGTCGCGTTCTTTTCGAGATCGCAGGTGTAACAGAGGAGCAGGCTAGAGAGGCTATGCGTCTTGCAGGTCACAAGCTCCCATGTAAGACAAAGTTTGTAATTAGGGAAAAGGAGGAAACTTCAAATGAAGGCTAATGAAATTCGTTCCAAGTCAAGCGAAGAGCTTCAGAAGGAATTGGTTGCTCTCAAAGAAGAACTCTTTAAGCTCCGTTTCCAGCATGCAACAAACCAGCTCGAGAATCCTCAGCAGATCGCTTCTGTTAAGAGAGATATCGCAAGAGTAAAGACAATAATCCGTGAGCAAGAGCTCAAGGCTAACTAAGGGGGATAACGAACAATGGCAGAACGTAATCTCAGAAAGACCAGAGTTGGTCTGGTAACATCTGACAAGATGGAAAAGACAATCGTTGTTTCTGTCGTAGAGCACGTTAAGCACCCGCTCTACGGAAAGATCATGAAGAGAACCTACAAGCTTAAGGCTCACGACGAAGAGAACGTTGCAGGCGTAGGCGACAAGGTTATGGTAATGGAAACTCGTCCTACATCCAAAGATAAGCGTTGGAGACTGGTCGAGATCATCGAAAAGGCTAAGTAATGCAAGGTAGGAGGAAAAATCAATGATTCAGGTTGAATCCAGACTCAGAGCTGCCGATAACACAGGTGCTAGAGAGCTTGCCTGCATTAAGGTACTCGGTGGTTCATGGCGTAAATACGCAAACATTGGTGACGTCATCGTTTGCTCCGTAAAGACAGCTGCTCCTGGCGGCATGGTTAAGAAGGGCGACGTAGTCCGTGCAGTAGTTGTACGTACTAAGAAGGGCGTTAGAAGAGCAGACGGTTCCTACATCAAATTTGATGAGAACGCTGCAGTAATCATTAAGGAAGACAAGAACCCTCGCGGTACACGTATCTTTGGACCTATCGCGAGAGAGCTCAGAGACAAGGACTACATGAAGATCTTGTCCCTTGCTCCGGAAGTTCTTTAAGGAGGTAACTTAATATGGCTAATAAAATTCATGTTAAGAAAGACGACAACGTAGTCGTTATTTCCGGTAAGGATTCCGGAAAGGTTGGTAAGGTTCTTAAGACTGAGCCAAAGACAGGTCGTGTTTTCGTTGAAGGTGCTAACATGGTTAAGAAGCACCAGAAAGCAAGATCACAGAACGCACCTAGCGGTATCATCGACCGCGAAGGTTCGATCGATGCATCAAACGTTATGCTTGTTTGCCCTAAGTGCGGTAAAGCTACACGTGTTGCACACAAGGTAAACGAGAACGGTTCTAAGGATCGTGTTTGCAAGAAGTGCGGTGCTGTTATCGATACTATCAAGAAGGCAAGCAAGGGGGAGTAAGTAGATGTCCAGATTAAAAGAAAAATATACATCTGAAGTTGCACCGGCATTGAAGGAAACTTTCAAGTATACTTCCGTAATGCAGATCCCTAAGATCGACAAGATCGTTCTTAACATGGGTGTTGGTGAAGTTAAAGACAACCCTAAGGCTTTGGACAACGCTATGCGTGATATGGGTATCATTGCAGGACAGAAGCCAATCTCTACAGTTTCCCGTAAGTCCGTTGCTGCATTTAAGCTTCGTGAGGGTATGAAGATCGGTTGTAAGGTTACACTCCGTGGTGAGAACATGTACAACTTCCTCGACAAGCTCATCAGCATTTCACTTCCTCGTGTACGTGACTTCCGTGGAATCAGTCCTAACTCATTTGATGGACACGGTAACTACGCTATGGGTATCAAGGAGCAGCTCATGTTCCCTGAAATCGATTACGATAAGATCGATAAGATCCGTGGTATGGACATTATCATCGTTACAACGGCTAAGACAGACGAAGAGGCTTTCGAGCTTCTCAAGTTGATCGGTATGCCGTTCCATAAGTGATTAGGAGGATTTAATAATGGCAAAGAAGTCAATGATTCTGAAAGCACAGAAGACTCCGAAACATTCTACACAGCAGCACAATCGTTGTAAGCTTTGTGGACGTCCACATTCTTACATGCGTAAGTATGGCATCTGCCGTCTTTGCTTCCGTGATCTCGCATACAAGGGTGAGATTCCGGGCGTTAAGAAGGCAAGCTGGTAATTTCGTAGCATTATAGGAGGAAAAA
>JAGCGK010000159.1 GCA_017649645.1 Clostridiales bacterium
ATATAAGGGCGTATGGCTGGCTCCTGCCATGAACGGCAGATTCTACGGCGGCGGAATGATCCCGACTCCGGTTCAGAAGAGACTGGCTGAAGACAAGAAGCTCTCTAATCTCGTTTTCTACGGAGCAGGTAAGATCAAGACGCTCATCATGTTCCCGAACATCTTCAAGGGTGAGCATATCAAGTTCGTAAAGCATACAGTAGTTACGGAAGGAAAGCACATCAAGGTCGAGTACGACAGACCGGTCGCTTTGCAGATCGACGGCGAGACGGTCCTTAATGTAACCGAGTACGAGGCTTTCGTCTGATATTAGATCGGCCGGCCGAGAAGAGATACGATGCTCTCGGAAGTCGGCAATCCATAAGAAAAAGCACAGGCAGATCCTGCGGCGACTCCCAGTTCAAGGGAGGACACGGAGGATAGGCCTTTTTTCTTGCCCGCGATAAATCCCGCCAGGAGCGAGTCACCCGCACAGACGCTGCTCACGAATTCACCCTTATAGGCGGACTTTAACGTAAGGCCGCCGTTTTCTTCCAGAAGGACCGCGCCCTTAGCGCCAAGAGATACGATGACTTCCTTCGCGCCCTTCGACTGAAGGTCCATGGAAAGCGCATAGATCGTATCCAGATCGTCCGGGTCGATGTTCCTACTGTAGAGGGCGCCCAGCTCGTCGATGTTGGGCTTTATGACCATCGGTCCGTATTGAAGCGTATTAAGAAGAAGCTCCCCGGTGCTGTCGCACACAAATGAACTGCCGCAGGATGTGATCCGTTTTGCCATATCGCCGTACAAAGTCTCAGGAAGGCCCTTAGGCACGCTTCCGGACATGATAACGATATCGTCATCAGAAAGAGCGTCAAAGCGCTTCAGGAACGTTCTGAGGGCATCCTCGTCCACATGAGGGCCGATGCCGTTTATCTCCGTTTCTTTTCCGCTCGAAAAAAGCTTGAGGTTGATCCTCGAGTTGCCTTTGTTCAGGACGTCGAAATCAGTATTGATCTTATTCTTAAGGCCGTCCCTTATCGCAAGTCCGTTACTTCCCGCAATAAATCCGAGGGCCGTGCTGTCGATCCCGAATTCCTTTAAGACCAGCGAGACGTTGATACCTTTGCCGCCGTAAAATACATGTTCGTCAGTGGCGCGGTTGGTCCTGCCGACCTCAAACGGATCAGCGGTCATATAACAGTCGATGGACGGATTTAATGTAACGGTGTAGATCATAGAAGCCTCAGTTTTTGTTTTCGTTTGATATTAATTTTACATCCGGCCAATAAAAATGGTAGCCTCATTTGGGCGTTGAGGCTACCGTAATTAAAGACCTACAAGGAGAACGGAATTCTATTTTTTGTTGTCGTGATCTTTGTTCGTGTATCTGTATAGGAGGATCGCGGTCACGACGATCACTGCAAGAAGCAGTGAGATTATCACAATGTTTGTGGCCGATAACTTTATTACCAGACCTGACATCTGTCTCCCCACCAAACTCAATAAATGAACAAACTCAATAAACACGATACTTTTACATTTCAATTATAAAAAGAAATTTATAAGTTGTAAAGATTATTTGTCAGAGTTTACAGTTTATTAAGATTTTTTTCGAGCAATAAAAATGACTGCCTCCGGAGAGACAGTCATTTCATATAGCGGAAAATATTACTTAATAGTTGTGAAACTATAAGAATCTACAACGTCCTTGTTCTCGTAGATGTTCTTCTGGAGGTTAACTGCAGTAGAAAGAACGAGAGCATTAGGTGAAAGCTTGCCGTCGATATCCTGTGGCTCAGCAGCATAGCAGATAGCCTGTGCTTCATCCTCGGAAAGGAGCATGTACTGAGAAACCAGGAAGAGGCTTCTAACACCAACCTTCATGTTAGCGAGCTTGTTGTTGATAGTGAATGTAGGAGCTGCATTGGAAGCTGCTACTCTGCTGCTCAAAGATGTAAGACCGAGAGCAGATGTTGTTGTAGGCTTCTCCTCTACGAGATAGAGAGGCTTGCCCTCAACACCGACCTTACCTACATCGTGGAAGAGACCCATGATGATAGCGGACTCTTCGTCGAGCTGCGGCATAAGAGTATCCTTGATCCTCAAAAGCTGCTTTGTAACTGCAACGCTTCTGATAAGGAGACCCTTCTCACATGCGAGATGACCTGTTGTATCAGCAGGTGCTGTGAGCCAGGATGTACGATTCTCCAAGAAGTCGATGAAGTGATCGAACTCTGTCTTACGCTTGATAACGCTGTCCTTGAGCTGGTTATAGAACTCCATAACGTTATCCTTGTTAACTTCTACCATCGGCATGATACCGTCTCTGGACTTGGAGCCGGAAGACGAAGATGATGAAGAAGAGGATGATGAAGATGCAGAAGGAGCTGCCTCAACAGCTGTTGAAGAACCTGTATCTTCGGAGAAATCAAATTTACACTTAGGGCATCTGATCGCCTGGTTAGCGATGACCATACCACAATCAGGACACTTTTTCATTATTTACCTCCCCAACTAGTTAATTTGCCTAGTCTTTCAATTGATAATGTTAATTTTACAACTTAAAACAGGTAGTTTCAACAAATATGGAGAAGGAAGTTCATTTGTTAACACAATTTTTATAAATCCTGCACAATGGCGCCTTACAGATTTGATATTGTCCGAATTCAGCTCTTAAAGTGCCGGATGAAACCTCTGAAGATCGTTTTGGGTCTGAATTTGAACGGGAAGTACTGCATCCTCTTTGTAAGATGGGCGCGCAGAACCATCTCGATCTCCTCGTTTTGGACCTTCCTGTTGTAGCACATCATATAAGATGACACGTCTTCGGCCTGATAGAAAAAGCGGTACCACGCATCGTAAGCATCTCCGATGCCCAGAAGGTGACCGAATTCGTGAGCGGCTACCTGCTCGAAGCGTCTGAGGTTCGTGTACTTATTCAGGTTGATGGTTCCCGGGAAGCTCGGATGCCAGTTGAGCATGAAGCTCTCGAGTGACCCGCAGTAGAAGATACCCCATATCCAGCGCCATACGGAACTTACGACAAAGGAAGAAGGCGCGAAGAACGGCGCGAACTTGATCCTGGCATATTTCTGGCGCGGATCGGCACCTTGATCCGGATCGTCTTTTCGAATGATATTGACGCGGACCAGGAAGAAGTTCTTCTTGTCATGGGAGAACCAGGGAAGCTGATACAAGCCTTCCCAGTTTTTCTTGATGCCCTCGCAGATCGCGTCCGCGTAGGTAAAGCCCTCGGGCTTCTCGGAAAGGTAGGCATCAGGCTCGTCCTTCTTCAGATTCTCGTAGGGCTCCAGAAGTTTGGGCGCGAACTCAAGGTGCGCTCTTATCTCCACCTCATGATCGTTGATGTTGAGGGTGACCGGAACCCTGATGGGATTGCGGTACTTGATGGGATAGTGAAAGCGCAATGAATCTGTTATAGGAAGATTGAGCTTTTTGTAGATCATGGGAATATTATACAGTTTTCGAGAACAAAAAATAAGACACCGACGAGGGGACGCCAGTGTCTGTAAGGAGGGTGTTATGAAGTAAGGAGTGTTCCTCTTGGGAACAACTATATAATAGCAAAAGGCCTAGTATACTTTAATGGAAAATAATGGCAAAATAGTGGCAAACAACACGTCGGAGGAGAAAATGAAGCTCGAAGGCAGGACTTTCAAGGGAAACAACATCATGAACGTCTGCGTGGTCGACCACACGAACGACAAAGTAAGGTACAGCAAGGAGCTCGAAGAAGCCCTGATCCTCCTGTGCGCCGAGATGGACATTCCTCTTCCTATGTGGCTCTCGAAAAACACTCACGAGTTCGCCGCTTTCAGGCAGACGATATTTTTTTCGGAGCAATACAATCAAAAGGTCAGCTTTGACCGGTTTCAGATGAGGCTATTGGAATAAGGCGAGACGTTTTTTCGAAAAGGAGGCGTCATTATGAAAAGAGGAAAGATCACAGCGATATTATTAGTTGCTTCAATGCTCATGGGTCTTGCAGGCTGCGCACAGGCCAATCCCGAGACAACTAAGGAAGATGCCGATGAAGGCAGAGAAGAAACTGAGGATACGGAAGAGCCCGAAGAAACTGAGGATACGGAAGAGCCCGAAGATACTGAGGAATCCGAGATCTCAGATCCGACTGAGGAAACAGAAGAACCGTTAGACGAATCCATAAGACAGGATTTTTCCTATGAACTCACGGACAAGGATCACTGGGGCATCACGTCTGTTGATGTTGCCCTGTACGACGAGCAGGAGTTTTATATCGACGCCTTTGAAGATTCCTGGAGTGACTATGTGCCGGGAATAGTCGGAATATCGGTGTGTGTATTCTGGATGCCTGCGAATTATGACTATTTTCCTGATTCCGATCAGGAATATCCAACGGCTGATAAGGTCTTTCTGACGGTCAACTATGACGAGGATGCTCTGATGGGAGTACCCGAGAAGAATCTGCTTTTGCTGTTCTGCATAGATGACAGTTTCGACTGTTCTGTTGTGGAAGACGCAAAGTTTGACTATGAGAAGAATCAGGTCAAGGCTGATATCACAGAACTGGACGGAATCTTCATGTTGGTCGATGCGTATGAGTGGTATCAGAGCCAGGGAATAGATGCTTCGGAATACGCCTATGAGCTTCCTGACGAGATCAAGAATCTTTCCGCCTGGGAAAAAGAGCATGACACCGGAAGTATCATGGATCTGGTCGACCGTGACTATATAGAGAAGAATGCTCCGTGCTTCTATGTTTCAACGCCGCAGCAACTCGCATCCGCGGTTTATTTCGTAAATACTTCGGTGCCGGGCTGGCCGTATATCACCGAGATATATCTCGAGAATGACATCGATCTGACAGGCTATGAATGGATGCCGATGGGATGGATCTCTGAGAGAACTGATGACGTATATGAATTCGTCGGCTATATCGACGGTCAGGGCCACACCATCAACGGACTTACTATGGATTGCGGTTCGGAAAACGGCGGCTTTGTCGGTTACAGTACGAACGTAACGATGATGAATATCTACTTTACCAATGCAAATGTCAGCAGCTCATATACACTCGGAATCTGTGCCGGGCAGGTCATAGGATACGGATATTGGGAAAATGTACATGCCCAGGGTAACCTGGATACCTTTTATCCTACCGATGAAGGCGGCCTGGTCGGATGGGACACTGACCTTACGTTCGTGAACTGCTCCGCGGATTTTACTGTTAACGGCGAAAGCGAAGTCTATCACTATCTGACTTACCATCAAAAGCGCGAGGAAGAGATCGGAATAACAGAGACATTTAAACTGACCCTGAATGATGATCACTCCGTTGTGCGTGATGATCACGATGGCTTTAGTATGTTGATGTGGTGCGTTGAATTGGACGGGGAGACCATTTACATGACATCCAAAAGCGACAGTCTGACACTCGAAGCCGACGATTACTTGTTTTCGCAAAGAAAAGGAACATACACGATCTATCTGGTCGCGCACGTAGAAGACATTTACATACGAGTCAGCAACATCGTCGAGTTTACATACTGACGCTGCTGCAGAATTCTAAGTTTTAAAGTAGGAATCAGTCGCCTGCAACGTGGAAGATGATCTCTTCCGGATATACCATGTCGAGATGGGTGCGGGCGATGTTTTCGATATATACCTTATTGTCGGTATTATTGGCTTCTTTTCTGATCTGCAAAAGCTCGTCCTCGAGTTCCTGCTTCTGGCGGTCCAGATCCTGGGACTCCTTGTTGAGGCGCTCCTGCTGCTTACGAAGATCATAGAGCCTTGTTACGCACAAAACGGCGACCACGATAAAAGAGACGAACATTACTGCCGTCAAAAAAGATATACCGTTATGTTTTCTGGTGACCTTTTTCATGATCTGTCCCTTTCGCACTTCTGTATAACTAAGTATAGACATAACAAAAGGTCAAATCAATTTATGTAACAATTCTTAAAGATGTTGTAATCTGTTTGAAATATTACTCGATATCCTCCAGGATCTCGTACATCTCGGAAGCATTTTCCTTCTTCACGGTCTCTTCCAATTTAAGGACCTTAAACCTTACATTTCCGTTTCCGAAAACAATAGTAACGACATCGCCGACCTTTAATCTTACGGACGGTTTGGCGAGCCTTCCGTTGACCTCGACTCTGCCCAGAGAGCATACGTCGTTAGCCACGGTCCTTCTCTTGATTATCCTGGATACTTTCAAAAACTTGTCGAGACGCATCAGATCTCCGTTCTTCCCTTAAGAGCGTTCGCGAGTGTAAGGTCGTCGATGTACTCGATATCAGATCCCATAGGAAGTCCTGACGCAAGCCTTGTGACCTTGATACCGGAAGGACCCAAAAGACGGGAGATATAAAGCGCCGTTGCCTGACCTTCCGCTGTCTGATTGGTCGCAACGATGACTTCTTTTATCTCCTGATCCTTCTGAAGTCTCGCGATAAGTTCGCTCAAAGTAATGTCATTCATGGATTTGCCCGACACGGGAGAATAGACTCCGTGAAGGACATGATAAAGTCCGTTATATTCGCGCATCCTCTCGAAAGTAGCAACGTCTCTCGGAGTCTCTACCACGCACACAACGGATCTGTCACGCTTCGGATCCGAGCAGATAGGACACGGGTCACTGTCAGTGAAATTCTGGCATGACGAACAGCGCACCGTAAGGCGGTGTGCCTCGGTGATGGAATTCGCGAGATCCTTTACTTCCTCGTCAGACATTGACAGGATGTGGAAAGCAAGTCGCTGCGCTGATTTGCCGCCTATT
Organism: Clostridiales bacterium; assembly: GCA_017649645.1. Taxonomy (GTDB): domain Bacteria; phylum Bacillota; class Clostridia; order Saccharofermentanales; family Saccharofermentanaceae; genus Saccharofermentans. The sequence continues at coordinate 6,771 of JAGCGK010000159.1, forward strand.
CCCGGAAGTGAACCGAGTTTTGATATCAGGTTTTGAACCGAAGGTGAATATCTGGCCATATCAGAACGGGAGCTTCATTCCGCCTGTAGCCTTGCTCATTCTCTCGGCAGAAGCTGCCTCGAGCTGGTCGTTAGCGCTGTTATATGCTGCAGTGATAAGATCTGCGAGGCCCTCAGCATCGTCAGGATCGATAACTTCCTTAGCGATCTCGAGACCATAGATCCTGTGGTCTCCGCCGAGTGTGATCTTAACGAGCTCACCGCCTGCCGTGCCCTCGATCCTCATCATCTGGATCTCCTGCTGAGCAGCTTCCATATCCTTCTGCATCTTCTGAGCCTGAGCCATGATGTTTCCCATGTTGCCCATTCCGCCCATTCCTCTGAATCCTTTAGCCATTATTAATTCCTCCTAAATCAATCGTCACCGAAGTGAATGTCTATTCCCAATTGTTCTGCTTTATCAAGGTATCCTTCGAGCTTAGTCTTTTCCTTCTCAGGGGCGTTTACCACGCCGTCAGCCGAAGAGGTCGCATTCTTCAGGTTCTCGAGCATCGTAGGTGTAGCCACGTAGACTTTTCTCGATCCCGGAAGCACCGTCAGGATATCATTACGGATTTTCATATAAAGAGGGTCTGATGTCAATTCCTTGAGACTCTGCTTCGTATATGAATCATCGAAAAGGATGAAGACCTTCTCGTTTTCCTGCTTAAGTTTAGTCTCGCTCAGCGTCGCGTAGAGCATGTAGTTGTCGCCGATGACCTGCGAGTAGATACTTTGCCATATCGCATCCAGATCCGCACCCTCGCTTCGCTCGGGCTCCTTCTTTACTGGTAGTTCCTGTCCTTCCATCAGCTGCACGAGAGACGTTGTCGGCTGAGGTCTGTAGTCTTCCTCCTCAGGATCCGGCATCGGCGGTTCAGGAACATCCGGCTCATAGTGCGTGATAGTCGGCTCCGTGCCCTTAACAAGATCATCGAGGAAGCTGTCTGACAGCATGCTCAGAAGAGGCGCAGCCTCATCTGCAGGAGCTGAAACTTCTTTCGGTTCTTCCTTTTTCGGCTCCTCTATAGTCGGAACAGAGAAAAGGTCGATCTGGTTTTCCATCGGAACATCCTCAGGATCCACAGGCTCAGCCGGAACCGGCGGTACAGGCGGTATCGGAGGCTCAGGAAGCTTTTCTTCTTCCTTCTCCTTAACAGGTTCAGCGGGCTCTTCCTTCTTTGGTTCAGCGGAAGGTGTCACTGACAGGTTAGAAAGTGAAGGGAACAGAACAGAAGGCTTAACTTCTTTTTTCTCTTCCTCTTTCTTCTCTGGTTCGTCCTTTTTAGGTTCCTCAGCTTTAGAAGGCTCCTCTTTCTTAGCCGGCTCTTCCTGCTTGGAAGGCTCTTCTTTTTTCGGCGCTTCAGAAGCCTTAGAAGCTTCTTCCTTAGGCTTTTCTTCCTTCTTTTCGGCTTTCTCTTCAGCCTTTTTCTCAGCTTCTTTAGCCTTGGCTGCCTCGAGTTCCTTAGCCTTTTCTTCGGCTATCTTCTTAGCTGCTTCCTGCTGCTTTTTAACGAAGTCGGGAACTACCAGCGGAACAGAGTCGAGCTTGATCTTACGTCCACAGAGATTGATGAGCGAGATCTCAAAGGAAGTTCTTACGGACGGCGACCACTTAAGGTCGGAGATCATGGCTGAGAGCTTGGAGATATAGCCTGCCAGAGTCTCTGCGTTTGTATCCTTGCAGATATCATACATCGTCGCGAGGGAAGAGGTGGATACCTTCAGGAGCTTAACAGGGTCCGGCATCATGCGGACGACCAGGAGGTCCCTGAAGTACTGCGCAAGATCAAGAGAGAATCTGATGATATCGCGGCCTGAATTAGCCAATTCCTCGCAAAGGTTAAGTAGCGTCTCAAAGTCGCCGCCGAGAAGAGCCCCGGCCATCTTGCCGAGGAACTCGTCATCAACGGTTCCGGTTATCTTAAGGACACCGTCACGGGTGACCTTTTTCTCCAGATTGGAGTTTCCTGTCTGATCAAGGAGCGATACCGCATCACGCATGGCGCCGTCCGACAGGGAAGCGATGAGCGTGAGCGCGTCATCTTCTGCTTTGAAGCCCTCTCTGTCGCAGATAAAGCGCAGGCGCTTAACGAGGCTGTCGATAGTGATCCTCTTGAACTCAAAGCGCTGGCATCTTGATAGGATCGTCGCAGGGATCCTGTGCGGCTCAGTTGTAGCGAACAGGAATATTACGTGTGCCGGCGGCTCTTCGAGCGTCTTCAGGAGCGCGTTGAAAGCACCCTGTGAGAGCATGTGGACCTCGTCTATGATGTAGACTTTTTTCTTTGCTTTGGAAGGCGCGAAAACAACCTCCTCACAGATCCTTCTGATGTTCTCTACGCTGTTGTTGGAAGCGGCGTCGATCTCGATGACGTCCATCAAAGACCCGTCGATTATGCCTTTACAGATAGCACACTGGTTACACGGGTTTCCGTTAACGGGATTTTCGCAGTTGACGGCTCTCGAGAAGACCTTCGCGATGGAAGTCTTACCGGTTCCGCGCTGGCCCGAGAACAGGTACGCGTGGCCGATCCTGCCGGTCTTGACTGCTTGTCTTAGGGAAGATACGGGACCGTCTTGTTCAACGATCTCATCGAATGTCATTGGCCTGAAAAGTCTGTACAGAGCGATGTGTTCCATGATCTTCCTCCCGAGAAATTCGTGAAATAAAAAAATCATCCCACCTAAACTACAGTCGGGCAGGCACCCTCGCGGCACATGAGAAAATCCGCTTACTGCTGCTTCCTTCCGGACCTGACAGGGTTCACGGGATCTCATTGCACGAGACCCGATCCGACTGCAGATCAGGTGGGATGAATCTTTGGTATTATAACATACTTATTAAGAAGTTCCAAAGGCGATTTTGACGTCAATGGAGAGAGTCGATATACCTCGACAAAAGCGTTGCCAGATCGGCAGTTATGGTCAGCGATCTGTCGTAGGAATCACAGTCTACGCTGATGCAGACGGCGATCGGCTCCTTGCCGTCGATGATCGCTATATCCGTATATTCGTGAAGCTCGTCATTTCTTCCCGCAAAGTGAAGTATCTGTGTTGTCCCGTCCGAAAACGCTGTGGAATAACCCGATGGGATCGCTGATACCGACACATCGTCGAGCAGGCACTGGTAAGTATCCGGGTCATTCTTGTATCCGTTATAGAGGTACTCCAGGAAGTTCGCGAGATCGTAGCAGGAAGATCTGCCCGGACCTTTTTTCGAATTGCCGTTGTGGTCCGTGTAAAGGACCGACGACGAGAAGTCCACGTAATTACTTATGGCGCTGATCCTTCTCATGAGGTTGTCGCTGCTGCCCATTTTCGAGAGGAGGATATTTAAGGCGACATTGTCGTTATATGCGACTGCGTAATATGCCAGGGTCCTCAGGTAAAAGTGCTTGCCGAACTCGTAGTTATCCGAGATGTAACTGGAGTTGCCGTCAAAGTCAGCAGAGTAGATGACTTCCGCGTACGGATTCACGACGCCCGTGTGGCAGAGGTTATAGTAGTCGATCATGTAAGCGACGTTGAACGAACCTGCAGGCACCAAAGGCTCGAGCTCGTTGATACCCATAGTCTCATTGCTGGAGAGGTTCACGTAGTAGAACTTGACGCTCGCGTCGTTACAGTAGTTGTCGATATAGTCCTCGAGTTCCTGCTTCAGGTCATCGAGATACTGGTCGCGAAGGCTGTGCGGAACCGTCTGGAGCGGATAGGAATTATGGAAATGGAAATGCTCGGAAAGCTCCGCGAATGTCTCAACGGAATTGTTCTGCTCTGTAGGCTCCGTCTCCTCCGTCGTCTCCTCCGTCGGAGGCTCCGTTACCAAAGAAGCCTGAAGCTCGGTGGTCGTCTCCATCGTCGTTGTCTCGACAGGGACCTCGGTAGGCGTCGGGGTCGGAGCCTTGGTGAACTCCGAATAGGTAGCCGTGGCGGCACCAACGAGGGCAGGGAAGTCTTTACGGTACTGCTCCTGCTTCGAGGCCATCTTGAGGATAAAAAGGACAACGAGCGCAACAAGACACAAGCACACGATGACTATAATCGTGCGGTTACGTCTCGTGTGCTTGACCTTTGAAGCCGTTTTAAGAAATGTCGGATTCGGATATTTCATCAATTATCAGAAAAGTCCGTGGATAGTTCCGTCAGGATCGATGTCGATATCAAGTGCTGCAGGATGCGGCGGCAGGCCCGGCATCGTTACGATAGCGCCCGTAAGGACTACGAGATAGCCAGCGCCTGCGCTGAGCCATACGTCGCGGACTGTAAGAGTGAAGTCCTCAGGACGGCCGAGTGCCTTGGCGTTGTCGGAGAGAGAATACTGTGTCTTAGCTACGCAGATCGGAAGATCTCCGAAGCCTGCATCAACAAATCCCTTGATCTTCTCGGCTGCCTCAGGAAGGATGTTAACGTCCTTAGCGCCGTAGATGTTCTTGGCGATCTTGTTGATCTTTTCTTCTACGCTGTCAGTAAGTTCGTATGTGAACTTAGGAGTCTTGTTCGTGTTGGATCCGATCTGCTTCAATACTGCATCTGCAAGGTCGAGTCCGCCTTCGCCGCCCTTTGCAAAGATCTCGGCTGCTTCATAGAGAGCGCCCTTTTCTTCGCAGAGCTTTTTCATCATGGCGATCTCTTCATCAGTGTCTGTGAGGAACTTGTTGCCTGCGACTACGCACGGAATTCCGAAGCTCGTCATGTTTTCGATATGCTTAGCGAGGTTAGAGAAACCTTCCTTAACAGCCTCGACGTTAGGTTCGTTGAGCTTGTCCTTAGGGATTCCCGCATTGTACTTGAGGGAACGGCATGTAGCAACGATAACTACTGCGTCAGGCCAGATGCCTGCTGCACGGCACTTGATGTCGAGGAACTTCTCGGCGCCGAGGTCAGCACCGAAGCCTGCCTCAGTGATTAAGATATCGGAGAGCTTAAGACCAGCCTTAGTAGCGATGATCGTGTTACATCCGTGTGAGATGTTGGCGAACGGTCCGCCGTGAACGAATGCAGGAACGTGCTCGAGGCTCTGTACCAGGTTAGGGGAGATGGCATCCTTAAGAAGAGTAGCCATAGCGCCCTGAGCGTTGAGGTCGCCTGCCGTTACGATGCCGCCGTCCGTGTTGTACGCTACAACGATCCTGGAGAGACGGTCCTTAAGGTCTTCCATATCCTTGCTGAGACAAAGGATAGCCATAACTTCCGAAGCTGCAGTGATGGAGAAGATCTCGCTTCTTTCAACGCCGCAAAGACCGCCGCCTACGCCGACAGTAACCTTACGAAGGCTTCTGTCGTTCATGTCGAGACAACGCTTCCAGATGATCCTGTCCTTATCGATCTTAAGATCGTTACCCTGGAAGAGGTGGTTATCTATCATAGCTGCGAGGAGGTTATTTGCTGAAGTGATGGCGTGAAGATCGCCTGTGAAGTGGAGATTGATATCTTCCATAGGAACGACCTGGGAATATCCGCCGCCTGCTGCGCCGCCCTTAACGCCGAAAACAGGTCCCAAAGATGGCTCACGGAGAGCGAGCATAACTTTCTTGCCCTTCTTGTTCAGCGCCTGAGCAAGACCAATGCTGACGGTAGTCTTACCTTCTCCTGCAGGAGTAGGGTTCATGGCTGTAACGAGTACCAGCTTACCGTCCGGATTATTCTTCCTCTTCTCGATATTGCCAAGAGGAAGCTTAGCCTTGTACTTTCCGTAAAACTCCAGTTCGTCTCTTTCGATGCCGATCTTAGATGCTACCTCTTCGATAGGAAGCATATTTGCAGATAAGGCTATCTCGATATCACTTAACATAATTGGATTCCTCCCCGAAAATGTCATTATAAACTATCCTCCATATTACAATAATAGGAAGCGTCCTTTCAAGGTAAAACCGTATTAAATAACGCAAAGTTCGAAAATGACTGTTACCACTATATTTTGGGCATATTCGATAAAAGAGCCACTAGATATTGTGTTTTTCATTGACTTTTTATCAAAGAAATGTTATGATTTTGACGGTAATTCGTCATACGGCAGACGAGCCTTTGAAGGGTTCAGGCAATTTACTGATGTGGAGGTATAAGGCTTTGATCATTAAGTCCGAATTAGATAAATTTAAGGAATCATTCAGCAAGTGTATGATCGGCAAGAGAGTCAGACTCACTTCCAACGGCGGAAGAAAAAGACTCATAGTTTACGAGGGAATCGTTGAAGGTTGTTATCCTAATGTTTTCTCCGTCAGATATACAAGAGGATCCGCTAAGGATGATGTAGTTTCCTACAGCTATATCGATGTTTTGACCGGCAAGGTCCGCATCTATACTCTTCAGGAAGAAAACAAGTCAGAAGCAGCAAGCTGATAGGCTTTTTAAGACGTTCATATGTCTGATATTTACGAGATTTCTGCACCGGCCAAGATCAATATGTATTTGAGAGTATGCGGTACTCTTCCAAACGGGTACCACAGTCTTAATACACTGATGCATGAGATCTCTCTTTGCGACAAAGTAACAGTTGAGGTCGACGACAGCAAGGACCACGAGATAATCGCCACGGCCCTTGGCTGCAACCCGATCCCTAACAACAAGAATCTGTGTTATAAGGCAGCGGTAAGATTTTTCTCAGCGCTTAAGAAGCGCGGGATCGTCGAGACGTTGCCTTTTGTTAATATCACTATCGAAAAAAATATCCCGTCAGAAGCGGGTATCGGCGGCGGAAGCTCCGATGCCGCATCCGTTATCCTGGCTCTTTCCGAGCACTACGGCAATCCGTTTAACGACGAGGAACTTAACGTCATCGCTGCCAACACGGGAGCTGACACACCTTTCTTCCTCTACGGCGGCGCATCTGTCTGCGAGGGCTTCGGCGAGATCATCACAAAGATCGAACCTCTGAGAGACCTTCCTCTTATCCTCATCAAACCAAAGGACGGAGTTTCCACTCCGATGTGCTTCAGCGCTTTTGATGAGCAGGGCGATAACGACTACGACGAGAAGGCATACGAGGAACTCAAGAACGAACTCTCCAAAGCCGGCGAGCCTATAGAAGTCCTTCATAAATACAAAGAGCTCATAGTAAACGATCTTCAGGCTCCAGCCGAGAGGTTTGTCCCTGACATCAAGATCGCCCGCGAACTTCTGGAAGAAAACGGCGCTCTGTTTGCAGCCATGAGCGGATCCGGAAGCTGCGTCTTCGGCATTTTCGAAAACAAAGAAAAAAGAGACCTTGCCTACGACAAGCTCTCTTTAAACGACACGGTCAAAAACGAAGAATACATGCTCTACCGCTGCGAGACGGTGTGATCGATTATCACTTTTATATCTGTATTACACCGAGACTTTATTCTGACAAAATCAGTTATTTTTCAATTTTCCATATGCATCTTTAGCGGCATCATCAAACATGTCGACAGACTTATCAAAAACCTTTCTTGTGGTTGAGAGATCTCTGTTAAGTGCTCTATACTCAAATACTTCAGCATAGAATTCGGTACCGGTAAGATCTCCACTATGATAATATGAATCGTTAATAACAGATTTCCTGAAAGCATCATAGTCTTCGAAATCCGCTACGCTCTTTTCGTCCACACTATAAGCATGACCCATACCGGCAAGTTTACTGTTAGTCATTCCGCCAAAAACATCGTCAACTATTCCGTTTCTGCTCTGACCATGATACCAACCTTTTTGAGAAGGATTGGAAGTTCTGTTGCAATCCGAATACGAGTACTCGTAATAACCATATATCTTTCTGAGATCTTGGTAAGCCTTGATTTGCTTATTCGTTAAATATGGAGGATAAATAGAGGTATTACCAGGATTTTTGACAATATTTGGATTTTCGTTACGGTTAAAGATATAAAAAACAAGGTTTCTAATTTCTTTATCGTCAAGTTGTTCAGAACTTGGAAGGGAACTATTGTAAGCTTTCAGATCTTCAACAACGCGTTTTATCGCATCTGACTCAAGAGATTTTTGGAAAGCATCCGAATATTTTCCATCCGATTCTGTTTGTGACAAATAATCTATACCATGTCCGCATTCATGGAAAAACGAGCACAAGTTATCCGGATCAACCCTATGAAGATCCAAATTCAGAATAGCTTGTTTATTATTGTTTTCGTCCCGAGCGTTAGAACAACTGACATCATTTGATTTTGGAGGCAGCGGATTTAATTTCATATTCGGCAAATATCCCAGGATTAAATCTCTGTACATCGGGTCACTAGTATAAATGCCATACTTGATTTTCAGGATATTTTTAGCAACTTCCGGATCTGAATCTTCGTAAGCTTTTTCAAAGAAGTTATCAGTTATTTCCTTAGCCTTCGGATTAAGAAGTTCATAAGCATCTACGCAATTCTGCAGAGTTTGCTTCTGCATCTTATTTACGTACTCGTTTTCATGTGAATCAAAGCGGTTCTTAACATACCAATTGTAGATCCTATATGTTTTATCTGCATCCGAAGGAGACAGAGAACCGTCCTTATTCTTCAGATCATTCATATCTGCGAGGTACAATTTAACCGCATCGTCATTCTTCATAAAACCATCTAACATTTTATCTGTCAGATCATCATTACCCAGTAATTCGAAAACATCAACAAACCTGCGAAGATCATCTGCTGAAAGATTGTTTCCGTTTTTCAAATACCAATTGTAGACAGCTTTTAATTTAACGATATCCTCCGGAGAAAGAAGTTCTCCTTTTGATTTTAGAGCCTTCATTTCTTCTATGTACTTATTAACCGCATCGCTACTATCTAAAAAGTCCTTGTAATAATTTAACTTAAACGAATCGCATTTTGCTTCATCAATGCCTGCTTTTCTTATGTCATCGGGAGTAATTGCGTTTCCGGAATATTTACTTTTATTATTTCCTTTTAAAACATCATCGATTTTTTCCATAGAGGTGTTAATCTCATCTAAAATGCCGATGATATTATTTGCCTTGGCATATATTTGCAAGGATGTATTGTCTATCCCGCTGTAAAACGTCGATATTACTGATAATGCGGTATCGAGCCTGTCTCTAATGGATTGGATGTGACTATTGGCATCGCTACCTACGCTTAGAGTGTTATACTTGAGATTCGTATGTTCATCGGGTACAGACTGATTAGCATATGTTTTTCTATAATCATTATCTGTGCTGTTATATGCACTTTTCAGATATTGTTTTACCTTGGAAATATTATCATTACTGAAATCTCGCTTCATAGAAGTTCCTTCCCCAAAAACAAGGTGTATGTTTTAGATCGAATTATCTTTTTCACATGACTGAATATTGTGATATGCCTGCTGCAGATAATTCATAGTCGACAGGTAGACTTTATCTATGTTTTCACAATACTTGCTATAGGCATCCAAACAGTCGTTGATACTTGTTATGGGAATTCCTTGAGATGATGTGAAAAGTTCAGCCTTTTGATTGATCTTGTTATCTTGTAATTCCGTTACAAAGAAATCCAAATGTTGCTTAAACGCACCAGTGTTCATGTCGATCATGGAAACTATCCTCCTAGATTTTATTAGCTAGTTCATCTTCTTTATCTAGGATGTCCTCTTTGAGGCTCCTAACCAGATCATCGATCATACAATCAACGTCGGCAGCTGTTTCAGAGATCTTTTTCATTTGATTTAAGAGCTCCTTGATAACTGCTTGCGCGTTACTGGTATCTTCAGGACCGAATCCTTGACCTTGAATGCATCCCAAACGGGAAGTATAAGTTAACAATGCTCCTTGAGCTTTCTGACCCATACCGTCATTCGCATTAAGTTTTCTGTTTTCGTAATTGTTGATCTCCACATCATCCAATAGCAGAACGTACATAAATATCTCCTTTTACAAGCGGTCAAGTATACCAATCTATTTTTTTAATATAATAGTCAAAATCATCACTAATGGACTTTTTATTCAGCGATGGTATCAATCTGTCATACAGGGTATCAGCAATCTTTGACCTGCTGCTTGCATTTTTAAGCCCTTGTGCGAGCTCATCCAGATCATCTTCATAGGTGTCTCTGCCTTTTATGACGCCTTTTTTGAATGCTCTCATTTTCTCTCTTTTGATCAATTCTTCAGTTGATGAACTCAAAACGATCCCTCCCTTTTGGCCCCAAATATCCAGTTATAATATTGGAAGAGAAATACATTTATCTGACAGAGATTGTCCCATACAGAATCTCATACATTCCCCTAAATATAACTATACATTGTTGACAAAACACAAACAATGAAGATTCAACTATACGAGGTGTTTTCGTGCATATGCTCAACAAGAGAAAATTCATTTGTGAAACTTTAACACTAGACAAGACAAAAAGACGAAACTAGAAACGTTTCGTCTTTTAAAAAATGAAATATTAAGTGAAAAAACAAAATAATCAGAGTTCGTATCCGAACAATCCTCTGTCATATCCGCGCTTGTTTTCGCTGTCAATGAGAACGAATCCTCTGTTCTGATAAAACTCCACGCGGATCTTATTTTGAGTTGCGGTGTGAAGGAGGGCAGCTTTTGCTCCTCTTTCGGTTCCGAAAGCGAACGCCATGTCCAGAAGGTCCTTTCCAAGACCGGTGCCCCTTAAGTTGTCCTGGACTGCGAATCGCGAGATGTAGAGGATACGGTCCATTCCTTCCAGATAGTCGTGAGTCCTTTTCGAGAAATCAAAGTGTTCGACGTCGTCCCTGATCTTCAGGGTGAT
>JAGCGK010000160.1 GCA_017649645.1 Clostridiales bacterium
AGCGGAGTCTCTGGAACCGGAGTTCGCGGAATCAGCAAATTCAGCTTCTTCAACGACTACCTCTGTTACATAACGCTTCTGTCCCTGATTGTCATCATATGTACGTGTCTGAAGGCTTCCTACAAGAGCGATCTTGCTTCCCTTACGGAAATAAGAACCGATGAAGCTAGCTGTCTGTCTCCAAGCAACGCAGTTGATGAAATCAGCCTGACGCTGTCCGTTGTTATCCTTAAACCTTCTGTCTACCGCAATAGAAAAATTGCAGAAAGCAGTCTGGTTGGAAGTATTTCTTACTTCAGGATCTTTGGTCAATCTACCGATCAAAATTACTTTGTTCATTTAAAATTCCTCCGTGTCGTACGATTACTCGTCTACACGAACAACAAGGTAACGCATAACATTCTCAGTGATCTTAAGCTTACGCTCGATCTCTCTAGGGAATGTGTTCTCTGCTGAGAAATTGAAGCAAAGGTAGTAACCCTCTTTCTGGTCTTCGATCTCGTAAGCAAGCTTCTTCATGCCGAGAACGTCGAGAGTCTCAATTGTAGCGCCTTCTTCAACCTTAGCCTTAACTGCTTCGGTGAGAGCATTCAAACCCTCTTCTCCAACGCTTGGATTGAGAACAACTACCATCTCATACTTGTTTGCCATGATAATATTCACCTCCTCTTGGACTTAACGGCCCGTCACTTCCTGACGAGCAAGGATACTGTCACAATGACAGCGAATGTTAGAATAGCACAGCAATTGCAACTAAGTCAAGAAGTTTTGTCGCAATTTCCCCAGGGGCATATTAACCCTTATTGTTCGTATACATCCAAAATACTCTTCGCCTTATTGTAACTCATACCTCAATAAAATAAAACATTTGTTTTAAGGCTATCAGGTCCTCATTATTCCGAGGTCCTTTAAAAGGTACGGGAACATTATCCTGATCCATGCTTCAAGAGCCTTGGCAGTGTGAGAATAAGTGCTCTCGTTCTCACCTTCCGGATCAGGGATCGAAAGGGATATGACTCTTCCCTTATCGTCCTTCATTACCAGGCCTTTTGATGCGAGATAAGAAGCCATGGAGAATACTCTGCCCTCAAGATCAGGGAATGCCTTGAGTATCTCAACGGCCTGTTCGTCACGCATTGCTATGATGATGTCATTTCTGTCGTATACGGATGCACCGGCCTTGGTGGTCTTATGGAACGAAATGTCGTATCCGATCTCTTTAAGAGCATTGATCATCTTGCTGTCGGCATTTTCACCGTCAGTTGCATAGATGCCTGCTGATTCGGAATAAACTTCTGCTCCTACTTTTCTGTCATCTGAGAGACAATAAGGCTCTTCTGCTATAAGAAGTTTTCTGAAGATACTTTCAGCTGCAGCGCTTAATGCCCTGTTGTTCTTGCAGACGAAAAGGACGGATAAGGTAGCGACATTATCGTGGTCGTAGAGCTTCTCACGTTTCCGAGAAAAAGACTCGGATGAAACACCCTCGCCTTTCTTGCCTGCTGCCTTACGAAGGCGGTTCATGTAGGCTTCTTCCATGCCGTCGCCTTCAAAGCCTGCGGCAAGGATAAGGTCTACTTTCTGATCATCCAGGGTACGAAGGCCGTCGAAAAGGCAGTGGGATGCGGAATACACATCGGATGCTTTGCCGTAGATAAAAAACTCGATATGAGACAAAAGGATGCTGTCCTTGAGCATCTCGAAAAGGTCCTTGACCTCTTTGCCGCAGAAGATACCGATCCTCTTAAACGGGTCAGAAGCAAGAGCCTCCTTAGCCCTCATGATGTAAGGCTTGGCTATCTCGAACAGGGCTCTTTGCTTTTCTTCGGTAAGTTCTTCATCTTTCTTGATCTTGATATCGACGCCCTTAGGAAAATCTATGATCTCCACATCTGCGGAAGGCGCGTAATGGCGGTACTTCATGCCAGGAGCCTTAGGAGCTTCGTTTCCTGTTACGGAAGTATGTTCGCCGGCTTTAAGAAGGCAAGCTTCCTCTATCTGAGCCTTGGTGATGGCACCCGGCCTTAGAACGACAGGAGTCTCACCTGTAGCATCGACAACCGTGGACTCAAGACCGAAATCACTCTCACCGCCGTCAACTATCGCATATATATATCCGTTCATATCATTCATTACGTGGGATGCTCTCGTCGGAGACGGACTTCCGGAAAGGTTGGCGGAAGGCGCTGCCACAGGACATTTACACAAGCTGATGAATTCGTTGGCAACTCTGTTTATAGGCATCCTGATGCCGACGGTATCAAGACCTGCCGTTACGTTCGAAGGGATCTTGTCCGACTTTTTCATGATGACTGTAATCGGTCCCGGCATAAAAGCATCTATAAGTTTCTGAGCTATAGGTGTTATCTCGGAAACGAGATCTTTGATCTGACCCTTGTTATCGATATGCACGATAAGAGGGTTATCTCCGGGTCTTCCCTTCGCTTCAAATATCTTATCGACAGCCTCTGCGTCAAGAGCGTTGGCACCCAATCCGTAAACGGTCTCTGTCGGAAAAGCCACTACTTCACCAGCGTTAAGGTGCTCGGCGGCATCCTTAAGACCTTCCTTGTCGTTATTTTTTATAAGTTTTGTATGTTCGTACTTTTTTATCCTGTCCATCATTAATCCTCGTCCGATGCCTGTCCTAAACTGTCGGAAGCATCTGCTACCGTCAGACTGTTTATGATCTCATCAAGGTCTCCTGCCAAGATCTCCTCGAGCTTATGAAGCGTAAGTCCGATCCTGTGATCCGATACTCGGCCCTGATGATAGTTATATGTCCTTATCCTCTCGGATCTGTCACCTGTTCCCACCTGTGACCTTCTCTCGGAATCCTCTTTGTCCT